>DATHUV010000012.1:0-19617 GCA_035461905.1 Acidimicrobiia bacterium
ACGAATACTGCCGGATCGCCTGGTAGATGCCGAGGGGGATTCCAATGATCAGGGCGATGGCCAGCGCGGTCATCCCGAGCCGGAACGTTGCACCAACCCGCGAGAACACGAGGTCCCAGACGTCGCCGGCACCCTGGAACGAGATACCCCAGTTGAAACGGATCGTCGTGTTGCTCAACGCGATCATCAGGGCGACCGACCAGACCGCGAGGAGATGTGCACCCCTCCAGCGTGACGTCACGAACCGAAGGATGAGGAACGTCACAATGGCGGCAACTGCGATCACGACCAGGGGGATTGCATTCTGGAACTCGAACTCCTGGACGGTCAGGTAGTTCCGCAACCAGGTCGTGTACTGCTTCCACACCGGTTGGTCGAGCCCCCACATCTCCGTCAACTGCGCGATGAATGGCTGCATCCGTGGATTCAGCTTCAGCCGGTCGAGGGGACCGCCGCCGGACGCTTGCAGGAGACCGAACACGATCACGCTCAGGGCAAGCAGGGTGACCAATCCGTACACCAACCGACGGGTGATGTATGCAAGCAAGCTGGTGCCTCCGGCTCAGGGTGAAGGAACTATACCCCATCGCCACCGTACATACAGGCCCAAGCGACCGATCCCAGACGATCGTGCGCCGACGCATTCGGGTGCGACCACACGGCGCGACCACACCGCCCTGGGCAAAGCGAAGGGGCCCCCGAGGGGGCCCCTTCGTTTCGGTCAGTCGGCCCTTGAGCCGGCGTTGCGCCTAGAGGTCGGCGCGGTACCACTTCTCCATGTTCCAGGTGTGGCTCGCCTGCGTCGGGTTGTGCTTGAAGTTGCCGATCTCGTCCGCCCACACCGCTGCCGTCACGAGACGGGCGTAGAGGGGGATGATGACCAATTCGTCGGCGAGAATCTGCTCGGCCTCGTTGAGGAGGACGATGAGCTCTTCTGCGTCGACGGTGGCATTCATTGCGTCGCGAATCTCGGCGAACCGTGCGGTCGCCTCGTTCTGGACGGCGCTGTCGGTCGTACCCCAGAAGTTGTAGTTCTGGCCGTCCGGCGGCTGACCTTCCGGATCCCAGACATCATGGATGCCGATGAGACCGGAGAAGCCGGGTGAACCGACCCATGCCCACTCGCCGAGGTCGAAGATCCCGTTGTCGAGCGTCTCACCGAAGAACAGCTGGCTGTCCTCGAGTGCGTTCTCGTACGGGATACCCGATGCCTCGAACATGCCGACGAACAGCTCCGAGATCTTCACACGAGCGTCGTTGTTCGACGTCGTGGAGAACACCACGGAGCACTCCTTACCCGCTGCCTCGACGGCTGCCAGGTAGTTCGCGTTGGCTGCATCGTTGTCAACCGAGTACTGGCTCCACGCCTGTGTGGACAGGCTCGGAGAGTATGCGTCGACATACGAGTCGAGAGGCTCCACCTGACCTGCGAGGATCTCGTCGGTCAGGACCTGCTTGTCGACCGTCTGGGCGACAGCAAGACGCATCTCGTAGATCTCGGCACAGCTGTTCGGGTTCTTCTCCAGGCGTCCTGGTCCGAATCCGAAGTCCAAGTGCTCCCAAACCGGGCCACTCAGGACCTCGACAAGCGCGCCTTCGGGCTCGAGTGCCTGGAGCGTCTCGATGTTCTCGGTGTTCGGGTCCGGCTGGATGATGTCGACTTCACGACCGCGGAACGCGGTGAGGATCGACTCGGTCTCCGGGATGAACCTGAAGGTCACCTGATCGAGATACGGAAGCTGCTGCCCCGTCTCCTCGTCGGTCTTCCAGTAGTTGTCGTTCCGAACCATCGTCAGGAACTCGCCCTTTGCCCACGTATCGAGAATGAACGGACCGGCCGATGGCCACATCACGTCATTCCAGTCGGCAACGAAGTCCGAACCCTCGACGGCATGCTTGGGAATGATCGTCCCGAACAGCAGCTCGTACTGCACCGTCGGCTCAGCGAGCGTGAACTCGAACGTCTTGCCGTCCGCGGCGGACGACACGATGTCCTCGTAGATCGTCTTCCCGATCGGCAGGTCCGGGTCCATGATCGTGTCGAGTGTGAACTGGAAGTCCTCACCCGTGACCGGGACGCCATCGGACCATACGGCTTCATCCCTAATCGTGTAACGCACGGTCATCGTGCCGTCGTCGTTGACGGTGACGCCGCCGTTGTCCACGGTCGGGAGCTCCGTCACGAGTTCAGGGATGAACTCGAGCGTGAAGCCGTCCGTCTCCTGGACACCCGCGAAGTATCCCTGTCCCACGATCGAGACGATGAAGTTGTCACCGCCGGGTACGAAGGAGTTCAGGGTCGGGGGTTCCTGGGAGTCCGCAACGATCGCCTCACCACCGTATGGCCGCTCAAGTGCCGGCTCGGTAGTGGTCGTCGTTTCGGGTGCCGCAGTCGTTGTTGTTGTGTCTTCAGGTGCTGCAGTCGTCGTCGTGGTGGTCTCATCCTCGCCGCCCTCGTCAGAGGAGCAGGCTCCCGCCACGAGGGCGAAAGCAATGAGTAGCACCATGAACGCGACCGAGCGGCTACGCCACAATCGATTCAAGTTTGCCTCCTTAGTCAGCGCTGGGTCCACACACCGAGCCCGACCCGGAAGGTCAGGATGCCAACAGCCACGTCAACCAGAACGTGGACACGGCAAATGCGATCGCCAGACCAACCGTGAGGCGGTCCAGGTTTTTCTCGACGACTGTCGAGCCACCGACGTTCCCACTGCTCATTCCCCCGCCGAACATGTCACCCATGCCACCTCCACGTCCTGCATGGAGCAGAACGAGGAAGATGAGAGACAGCGAAATGAGAAGATGGAGAACGGAGACGATCCCATCCAATGCTCGAACCCTTTCTCGCACTCGGATCCGATATCAACACGGATCCGACATGAAGTATGGCGGCGCACGAGCGTTACCGCAACTACACCCGGCCAATCACGGGCACGTCACAACGGGAGCGATGACGCCTGTCCCGACTCCTGGGTCAAGCCCTATCAGCCCGTGTTCAGCCCCTGCCCGCCTGCGCAGCGACCGCCGCGGCGGCCGCCTCTGCTGCATCCTCGTCCCCGAGGTACCGCTTGGCGCGGACGGAGAGGTCGGCGTCGAGCTGGTACAACAGGGGTATCCCGGTCGGGATGTTGAGGCCTGTGATCTCCTGTTCGGAGACACCGTCGAGGTGTTTGACGAGGGCCCTGAGAGAGTTGCCGTGGGCTGCCACGAGCACGACCTCACCCGAGCGGAGATCGGGGACGATGGCGTCGTACCAGTACGGGAGCATCCGTTCGACGACATCTGCGAGGCACTCCGTGGCCGGAAGCTGTTCCGGCGCGAGGTCCGCGTAGCGGGGGTCGTGACGCGGGTGGCGATCGTCGTCGGGTTCGAGCGCGGGAGGTGGCACGTCATAGGAGCGTCGCCAGACCTGCACCTGGTCGAGACCGTACTGGTCGGCTGTCGCCTTCTTGTTGAGGCCCTGGAGCGCCCCATAGTGGCGTTCGTTCAGACGCCAGTGGCGATGGACGCGTATCCAACCCCTGTCCATCGCATCGAGCGCGAGCGACGCCGTGTTGATCGCTCGTCGCTGGAGGGAGGTGTGTACGACGGTCGGGAGGATGCCCTCGGCGCCGAGCAACTCTCCTGCCGCAACCGCCTCGGCCGTTCCCTTCTCCGACAATGGAACATCCGTCCAGCCGGTGAACACGTTCTCGAGGTTCCAGACGCTCTCACCATGGCGGAGCAGTACGAGGGTGTAGGTGGTGTGCATGGTGCCGAGGCTACCGCACGATCCTCACGACGTTGCCCGCGCCGCTGTTCTCTTGCGAACTTCCCATGTCGGGACACGAAGGCCGGACCACTGGTTCGTCTCCGGTTTGAACGACGCCTCCTCCGCGAACGGGAGCAGGCCCTGATGGCCACCTCCGCACGATCGGATCGCTACGGCAAGTAGAAGCGATCCCGCATGCTCGAAGTCGTCCTCGGCGACATCCGAGTACGTCATCAGGATCGACAGTCGTCCCGAATCGAGGTCGGCAGCCACATCGACCGCCACGACACCCTTCGCCTGATGCAGCCTCTCGATCACGTCGTCGACGTGCCGCGCGAATTCATCGTCGACCCAATCGATCCGCCTCGAAACGACGAACTCGCATCGCAACTCGAACACCATCGTCCTCCAGTGTCACGTGACCCTTACCGTCGAATCAAATCCAGTAGCGGATCACGGAACCGAAGGTATCGGGGTCGAGCGACGCTCCTCCGACGAGGCCTCCGTCGATGTCGCGCTTGGCCATGAGTCCTGCGACGTTTCCGGGGTTGACCGAGCCACCGTACAGGACTCGAATCCCGTCTGCGGCGTCGCCCGCCAGTGACCTCACCTGGTCCCTGACGAAGGAACACATCTCACCGGCGTCGTCCGCGCTCGCGGTTCGGCCAGTACCGATCGCCCAGATGGGCTCGTACGCGACAACCATTCGTGCCACCTGCTCCTCGGGAATGCCCGCGAGTCCGGCGCGGACCTGGCTCCCAACACGGTCGAATGCAGACCCTGCTTCCCGCTCATCCTCGGTCTCACCGACGCACAGGATCGGCGTCATGGAGTGGGCGAGGACGGCCCTGGCTTTCGCGTTCACCGTCTCGTCGGTCTCGCTGAAGATCTGACGTCGCTCGGAGTGGCCAACGATCACGTACCGGACCGAGAGCTTTGCAAGCATGGTCGCCGAGATCTCGCCGGTGAAGGCGCCTTCATCGCGGTAGTCGACGTTCTGTGCCCCGAGCCCGAGAGCGAGGTGATCGGATTCGATCACGGTCTGCACGGAACGCAACGCCGTGAACGGAGGGCACACGACGACTTCGACCCGCTCGTAATCCGAGGGATCGAGGCGGTAGCTGAGCTTCTGGACCATCTGGATGGCTTCGAGATGGTTGGCGTTCATTTTCCAGTTGCCGGCGATCAGGTCCTTACGCATGGTGTCCATCCTTCGTCAACGCCGCGATGCCAGGAAGCACCTTCCCCTCCAGCATCTCGAGACCTGCTCCCCCACCGCTCGACACGTGTGCCACATCGTCGTCGCGACCGAGGAGCCTGAGCGCAGCGACGCTGTCACCCCCGCCCACCACCGTGTACCCGGTGCAAGACGCAACGGCGTCTGCCACACCCTCGGTACCTGCCCGGAATGCCTCCCACTCGAACACGCCCATAGGGCCGTTCCAGAACACGGATCGCGCGTCCCTGATCGCTGTGGCAAACGTATCCACGGTCCGCGATCCGATATCCAGGCCCATCCATCCCTCGGGGATGTCGGATACGGAGACCTCCCGATGGGCAGCATCGGCTGCGAAGGATTCTGCGATGACGATGTCCGACGGCAACACGATCCTGTCTCCGTAGGGTGACTCCAGGAGACGGGTCACGTCTGCGAGCATCGACTCCTCGTAGAGCGAGTCACCAATCGCATGGCCAGCCGCGCGAAGCAGGGTGAAGCACATTCCTCCGCCGATCAGCATCCGGTCCACCGATGGGAGGAGGTTCTCGATCACCGCCAGCTTGTCGGAGATCTTCGCTCCCCCCATGATCACCACGTAGGGTCTCGGAGGAGCTTCGAGGAGCCTCTCGAATGCCTCGATCTCCGACTGGAGAAGCCGTCCAGCCACAGAGGGCAGGCGTTCCGACACGCCGACGTTCGAGGCATGCGCGCGGTGCGCGGTTCCGAACGCATCGTTGACGTACACGTCGGCGAGTGCGGCAAGGCCGTCCGCCACGTCGGGAGCGTTCTTCGATTCACCGGCCTCGAATCGCGTGTTCTCGAGTACGACGACTGCTCCCTCTGGCGCCTCGGCGACGGCTCGCGCCGCCTCAGCACCCATGACCGAGGGTGCCTGGACCGTCTCGAACCCACCGAGCTCCCCGAGCTTCGCCGTGACCGGTGCCATGGACAGGCTCGGATCGAAGCCTTTGGGGCGCCCGAGGTGACTGGCCACGATCACACGTTTCGCCGATGCCCTCACCTCATCGATCGTGCGAAGGCTCGCCGAGAGGCGGAAGGAGTCCCCCACCACGCCGTCGGCGAGCGGCACGTTCAGGTCGGATCGCACGAGCACCGTGCGACCGGTCAGATCCACCGAATCGAGGGTCGGGATCATCGCCTCAGACAAGGACCTTGGCGAGATCGACGAGCCTGCTCGAGTAGCCCCACTCGTTGTCGTACCAGCCGAACACCTTCACGAGCGAGCCCTCCACCATCGTCGACGCACCGTCGACGATGCACGAATGGGGATCACCGATGATGTCAGAGGAGACGATCGGGTCCTCGGTGTACCGCATGATTCCGGTGAGCGGGCCTTCGGACGCGCTCGCCAGCGCTGCGTTCACCTCGGCGACGGAGGTGGGACGACCCACGTTTACCACGAGGTCGGTGATCGAACCGTTCACGACCGGCACCCGAAGGGCGGTTCCGATGAGCTTGCCATTCAGGTTCGGGAGGACCTTTCCGACCGCCGAAGCAGCACCCGTGCTCGCGGGGATGATGTTCTGCGCCGCGGCGCGTGCGCGACGGGGATCCTTGTGGAGGACGTCGGACAGGCTCTGGTCGTTCGTGTAGGCGTGGACCGTGGTGAATGCGCCGTTGACGATCGAGAACGTGTCGTCGATCACCTTGGCCATGGGTGCGAGGCAGTTCGTCGTGCACGAGGCGTTCGAGATGATCTTGTGCACGGACGGGTCGAGGAGGTCGTCGTTGACCCCGAGCACGACCGAGATGTCCGGATCACCCATGGGCGCCGAGACGATCACGAACTTCGCCCCTGCCTCGAGGTGCTTGGATGCCGTTTCGTGGGTGCGGAACACGCCGGTCGACTCGATGACGACGTCGACACCGAGGTCCCCCCATGGGAGCTGGGCAGGGTCGCGCTCGGAGAAGACCTTGAATCGGTCACCATCGGCAACGATGTCCCCGTCGACGACCTCGACTGTCCCTGGGTACCCCCCGTGGACGGAGTCGTACTTCAAGAGGTTTGCATTCGCATGTACATCGCCGAGGTCGTTGACGGCGACGATGTCGATCCCCTCGAATACCGACTGCACCTTGTCCCACGCGCCCTTGATGCTCCCCGCGTCGGTGATGTCGAGGGACAGGAGGCTCTTGCGGAGGTCCGAGGCGCTGTTGGTCCCCTTGGCGGCACGGAAGAAGTTCCTCCCGATGCGCCCGAATCCGTTGATGGCTACTTTCATGTGGCTCTCCTGACAATCAGCGAGTAAGCGTGGCGAGTACTGCGGCGAGTTTCATCGGATCGTGGCTCGGCCAGGATTCACCGGTGTCGACGAGGTCACAGACAATCAGGTCTGCACCGTAGGTCGCGGTGTGCTCGCGTTCGAATGAGATCCGACGAAGAGGCGACAATACGTCCATCACGTGTTCATTTGCGACGATAGCACTCGGTGGGCGCACTCCTGTCAGGCGGAGGAGGGCGTCGAGGTGGTCGATCCCGTCCATCTCGAACGTCTCACCGTCCTGTGTGATGAGGTTCGCCACATATATGAGCCGGGCCTTCGACCGATTGATCGCCTCCGTGATGCCGGGCACCCGCATCGCGGCGATCGTAGATGTGATCAGACTTCCCGGACCGAGGATGATCTGATCGGCCAGCTCGATCGTGTCGATTGCCCTTGGAGTTGCCGCAGCCGATGCCGGGGCGACCCTGACCTCGTCGATGGGACCCCGATGCAGCGATATGGTGACCTGCCCCCGTAGCACCTCGTGTCCGCTGTCCGCCTCGAGCGCCAGATGCACCGGGCTCGCCGGAATGACGGAACCCGAAGTGCCGAGCAGTCGCTCGGCGCGCACGAGAGCCGCCTCGAAGGACCCCTCGATGTCGGCGAGGCCCGCCAGGATCAGATTCCCGAGCGAGTGCCCTGCAACGTCGGACTCGTCGAACCGGTGGTCGAAGAGTCGTTTCCAGATGTTGTCGTCTGGCGTCAGCGCGAGGAGGCACTTGCGGATGTCGCCCGGCGGGGGGATGTCGAGCTGGGTGGCGAGGCGGCCGCTCGATCCCCCATCGTCTGCTACCGATACGACGGCGTCGACCCTGCCTGCGTACGAGAGTGCAGCCCGGAGCGCCTTCGACAGCCCATGCCCTCCGCCGATCGCAACGACCCGCGGTCCTTCGAAGTCGATCGCGAGCTCCTCGAGGAGGGTCTGCGGTTCGACCGCCGTCGGTCGCATCAGACCGGCATGTCCCGATGGTGAACGGCCGTCTCGAACCCCTGTTCGGACAGGTGCGATCCGATCGCCTCCGCCATCGCGACGCTGCGATGCTTCCCACCGGTGCAGCCGATCCCGATCGTCACGTACGACTTGCCCTCCGCCTCGTACTCGGGGATGAGGAAGTCGAGGAGGTCCGTGACCTTGGAGAGGAACGTCCTCGCCTCGTCATGTGAGAAGACGTACTCCCGAACGTCCTCATCGAGACCCGTCTTCGGACGGAGATCGGCGATCCAATGCGGATTCGGGAGGAAGCGAACGTCGAACATGAGGTCGGCGACTCGGGGGATGCCGCGCTTGAATCCGAACGACGTCACATCGACACGCATCGATGGCCGGGAGCCCGATGCGAACGCCTCGTGGAGCTGGTCCCTGAGCTGATGGACGGACAGATCGGATGTGTCGACGATCACGTCAGCCACAGCTCGCACCTCCTCGAAGGTCTCGCGTTCGGCCGTGATCGATCGGAGGAGGGCGCTCTGAGGTAAGGGGTGCGGACGGCGGGACTCCTCGAACCGCTGTACGAGCACCCTGTCGTCAGCGTCGAGGAACAGCACCGTCGTCGGGATGCCTGCGCGTTGAAGGTCGATGAGTGCGAGGTCGAGCGTGGTTGCGTCGATCCCCGATCGGGTGTCGACGACGATCGCCACCTTCGATCTCGTCCCGTCGGCGACACCGACGGATGCAACGAGGTTCGGAACCAGATCGAGCGGGAGGTTGTCGACCACGAAGTAGCCGATGTCCTCGAGCACGTTTGCAGCCTCGGATCGTCCCGCCCCGGACATGCCCGTCACGATCACGACGTGGGCCTGCAGTTTCTTCGTCACGGCGTCACACCTCGTGGAGAGCCTCGAACAGATCCTTCGCAACTGTATCGGGCACGATCAATGCAAGTGCATCGACGTCGGCGTCACGCATCTTCTTGACGGATCCGAACGCACGGATCAACGCCTTCTTGCGCCCCGGGCCGATACCGGGGACATCGTCGAGAATCGAGTCCACCATCGAACGATCCCTGAGCTTCCTGTGGTAGGTCACGGCGAAGCGGTGGGCTTCGTCGCGGACCCGCTGCAATAGGTAGAGCGACTCCTCCCCCCTGTCGATGATGATCGGCTCGGGCTCCCCCGGGACGAACACCTCCTCGAGCTTCTTGGCGAGGCCGATCACCGGGATCTCGAGACCGAGCTCATCGAGCACGGACACTGCGCGTCCGAGCTGGCCCTTGCCACCGTCGATCACGACAAGGCTTGGCGGGTACGAGAACCTCCCACGTTCTGGTCCGTCGGCGTCACGCTCGATCACGTATGCGGTGAACCTGCGTCGAAGCACTTCCTCCATCGCTGCGAAGTCATCCTGGCCGTCGAGCGTCCTGACGCGGAATCTTCGGTACTCATTCCTCTTCGGGAGGGCGTCCTCGAACACCACCATGGACCCGACCGTATGGCGCCCTTGGATCGTCGAGATGTCGTAGCACTCGATCCGCAGGGGTGGAGTCGGGAGCGAGAGCTCGCCCTGGAGGCTCCGCAGTGCCCTAGCGCGGGCGTTGTGGTCGCCGTGCCTCTTCAAGCGGTGCCGAGCGAACTCCTCGGAGGCGTTCGCTCTCGCCGTTTCCATGACCTTGCGCTTGGCCCCCCGAGCCGGGACCCTCAGTGACACGGCATTCCCTCGACGCTCTGCGAGCCACTCCTCCCAGAGTTCACGATCCTCGGGCAGCTCCTGGACGAGGACCTGCTTGGGAGGTGTCTCGTCGCCGTAGAGCTGGCCGATCATCCGACCGACGAACTCGGGGATCGTGATGTCCTCCACCCTGTCGACGACGGTGGTCTTGCGGCCCGTCACCCTTCCCCTCCTGATGTTCAGGACCACGAGGACGATCTCGAGGTCGTCCTCGTCGAACGCTATGACATCGAAGTCCTCCCGCGTCTCGGACACGAGTTCCTGGCGCTCGAGTGCCGTGCGCATCGCGCCGATCCGGTCCCTGATCCGTGCCGCACGTTCGTACTCGAGGCTTGCCGCCGCCTCCGCCATCGCCGACCGGAGGTCAGCGATGAGAACGTCGCTGTCCCCATTCAGGAATGCTCCGAGGCCATCGAGGTACTGCCCATACGTGTCAGGCTCGACCTCTCCGACGCACGGTCCCGAGCACTTCTCGATGTGGAACAGGAGACACGGCTTACCCATCGCGTGATGGCGATCGAACTTCGCGTTCGTGCACGTACGCACAGGAAAGGTTCGGAGGAGGGAATCGAGGGTCTGGCGGATCGAGTACGCCCGCGCATACGGTCCGAAGTACTGCACGCCCCGACGCCGCTTGCCCCGCACGACCATGGCACGCGGCCACTCCTCATGTCGCGTGATCGCCAGATAGGGAAAGGATTTGTCGTCCTTGAGACGGACGTTGAACGGGGGCTGGTGCTCCTGGACGAGGGAGAACTCGACCATCAGGGCCGCGAGTTCACTATCCGTGACGATCCACTCGAGGTCTGAGGCTGTGTCGACCATCGACCGAGTCCGCGGAGCGAGGTCCGTTGCGAAGTAGTTCGCCGTCCTCTTCCTCAGGGACTTTGCCTTGCCGACGTACAGGGCGCGACCGAACCCATCGCGGAAGATGTACACACCCGGGGCATCCGGGACGGACGACGGTGGTGGGCGATCGAGCATCGGCGCGGATCCTACTGCGACGACCTCGCAGGCTCGTCGAGGCGCCATCTCACGCCGAGCAGCCGCGGAATCGACTGTTGACCCGCGTAGCCGGGCAGGGCGCGGATCGTCTCCTCGCTCAGCGGACGCTCGGCCATCACTTCGAGGCGCCAGCCGTATTCTGCTGCACTCGTCAACAGTCGCCCGAGGGGACGGTGGTGGTACCGGATCTCGCGATGGCCGGCAGGTTCGAGCGATGAACCCTGGGACAGGTAGTTGCCCCACCTCCAGAGGACCTCACCGTCCTCGTCGAGGAGGGGTGCCGATCCGGGAGCGGTGAACACCGGGTGATTGATGACGACAACCAGGGTCGCAGAAGATCGGCAGATACGAGCGGCGGATGCGAAGAATGCCTCGTGATCCTCGATGAGGTCGAGCAGGTACACGGACACTGCCGCATCGAAGGAGTCCGTCCTCAGGAATCCGAGATCGGGCAGCTCGGCGACAACGACCGGAGCGATCGACCGCGCGGTGCGAGCGAGGTCAAACGAGAGATCGACTCCGACGACATTCCCCCCGTACCCACGCATCAGTGCGCCATCCCCACATCCGAGGTCAATGATCCTTTCCGCCTTGGGATCGAGTAGGAACTCGAGGAGGGGCAGGACGTCGTTCGGATACGAAGGATCCTTGGCCGACTCGTCTCGCCACCAAGCGGCAATGTCGTCCCAGTTGTCACTCATGCGTGGACACCCGGCCGGGTCCTGGTGGCCCGCCTTGATCGGCGAGCGCGGCCCGTTCTTGCCGCTTCCCTCGTCCTGCTGACAGCGAAGGGGCGTGGGGAATCATCCCCGAGGGCGCCTCGTGAGGATGTCCCGGAGGAACTTCCCCGTGTAGCTGTCCGGAACGTCAGCGACCTGTTCCGGAGTGCCGGCCGCGATGACCTGCCCCCCACCGTCACCGCCTTCGGGGCCGAGATCGATGACCCAGTCGACCGACTTGATCACGTCGAGGTTGTGCTCGATGACGACGACCGTGTTCCCGCCGTCCACCAGCCTCTGGAGCACGCCGAGGAGCTTGCGGATGTCCTCGAAGTGCAGGCCGGTCGTTGGCTCGTCCAGGATGTAGAACGTCCGGCCCGTGGAACGCTTTCCCAACTCCGAGGCGAGTTTCACCCGCTGGGCCTCGCCGCCTGAGAGGGTGGGCGCTGGCTGTCCGAGCCGGACATACCCGAGCCCGACATCGAACAGTGTCCCGAGCACGCGGGCGATCTTTGGCTGGTTCTCGAAGAACGTCAGCGCTTCCTCGATGGACATGTCGAGGACGTCGGCAATCGAGTGACCCTTGAAGAGCACCTCGAGCGTGTCACGGTTGTAGCGCAGTCCGCCACATGTGTCGCACGGCACGTACACATCGGGCAGGAAGTGCATTTCTATCCTGAGGGTCCCATCACCCTTGCAGGTCTCGCATCTGCCGCCCGAGACGTTGAACGAGAACCGGCCCGGCTTGTACCCGCGCATTCGCGCATCCGGGGTCGCGGCGAAGAGTTGGCGGATCGAGTCGAACACCTTCGTGTACGTCACCGGGTTGGATCTCGGCGTTCGCCCGATCGGCGACTGGTCGATGTTGATGACCTTGTCGATGTTCTCGAGTCCCTCGATACGCCGATGACGTCCCGGGAGCACGCGCGAGCCGTGGAGGGATGCGTGAAGCGACCGCGAGAGGATCTGTTCGATGAGTGACGACTTCCCGGATCCCGATACTCCGGTCACGGCCACGAAGAGACCGAGGGGGAAGTCAACGTCGATGTTCTTGAGGTTGTTCTCCGATGCGCCGAAGACCCTGACCGCTTCCCCCCGACCGTCGCGACGAGCGGGTGGTACGACAATGGACCTCTCCCCAGAGAGGTACTTGCCCGTGATCGATTCCTCCGCTGCTTCAATGGCAGCAACGGTTCCTTCTGCGACGATCCTCCCACCGTGCTCCCCGGCGCCGGGCCCGATATCGACGACATGGTCTGCGATCCTGATCGTGTCCTCATCGTGTTCCACCACGATCAAGGTATTGCCGAGGTCGCGGAGGCGCAGGAGTGTCTCGATCAGACGCTGGTTGTCGCGCTGGTGGAGCCCGATGGACGGCTCATCGAGGATGTAGAGGACGCCAACAAGACCCGAGCCGATCTGGGTGGCCAGCCGGATCCTCTGCGCCTCTCCCCCAGCGAGCGTCGCGGCCGAGCGAGCGAGCGTCAGATAGTCGAGACCGACGGCGACGAGAAACTCCAGGCGCTCGCCGATCTCCTTCACGATCGGATTGGCGATCGTCGCGCTGCGCTCATCGAGTTCGAGTGATCGGAGGAACTCGAGCGAAGCTCCGAGGCTCCAACGCGACAAGTCGGCGATGGAGGTGCCCTCGACGGTGACGGCGAGACTCACCGCGTTCAGCCTTCCACCATGACACGTCGTGCAGGGCGTCTCGCGCATGTACTGCTGGTACGAAGCCCTGGCGCCATCCGATTCGGCGTCTGCATACCTGCGCTCAATCCACGGGAGGACGCCTTCGTATGCGGCGTCGTACGTGCGCTGGCGTCCGAACCGATTCTCGTAGCTGATGGTGTACGAGGCCCTCCCCCCGCCATCGAGGATGCGCCCTTGCGCCTCCTCTGGGAGCTCGATCCATGGGGCATCCATGTCGATGCCGTGGGCGGTTGCCACGGACCGGATCAGGCGCTGGTAGTACGTCATCCGGTGTCTGCCACGCCACGGCGCGATGGCGCCGTCGGCGAGCGAGAGATCGGGTTGGGGCACGACGAGGTCTTTGTCGACCTGGTACTTGGTACCGATCCCGGAGCAGTCGATACAGGCACCGTATGGACTGTTGAACGAGAAGTTGCGCGGTTGGAGCTCGTCGAACGACAGACCACAGACGGGGCATGCGAACGCCTGGGAAAACGCGAGCGACGGGCCCTCGGCGATGTCCACGACCGCTGATCCGTCGGCGAGGCCGAGCGCCGTTTCGATGGAGTCGGTGAGGCGCCTCTCGATGCCAGCCTTCTTCACGAGGCGGTCCACGATGACCTCGATCGTGTGCTGCTCGTACCGCGCCAACTCGATCTCGTCAGTCAGCTCGACGGTGTTCCCATCGACCCTGGCCCGTGAGAACCCAGCTTTGATGAGGTCGGCGATGAGCGCGTCGTACTCACCTTTCCGTCCGCGCACCACGGGTGCGAGGATCTCGAACCTCGTCCCGTCGTCAAGTTCGAGGATGCGATCGACGATCTGCTGAGGGGATTGGCGCGACACCGTCGATCCGTCGTTCGGGCAGTGCGGCACCCCGATCCGGGCGTACAGGAGACGGAGGTAGTCGTGGATCTCGGTCACGGTCCCGACGGTCGAGCGTGGGTTCCGACTCGCCGTCTTCTGATCGATCGAGATCGCTGGCGAGAGACCTTCGATGAAGTCGACGTCCGGTTTGTCCATCTGACCGAGGAACTGACGCGCATATGCCGAGAGGGATTCCACGTACCGGCGCTGGCCCTCGGCATAGATGGTGTCGAAAGCGAGGGACGACTTTCCGGAACCGGACAGGCCAGTGAACACGATGAGACTGTCGCGCGGCAGCTCGAGGTGGATGTCCTTCAGGTTGTGTTCGCGTGCACCCTGCACGACGATTCGGTCACTCGACATCAGTTCTCACTCGGGCTTCGCCAGACTGGCGAGTGTATCCGGGGCATGTGACACGATCACGACACGGGTGCCGCACCATCCACGAGCTCCTTGAGCTCGCGGCGGAGGTCGCCGATCTCGTCGCGGAGACGGGCGGCGTACTCAAACCGGAGCTCCTTGGCCGCCTCATGCATCTCTGACTCGAGGCTCTGGATGAGCCTTCGAAGGTCTGGTGTCGTGAGATCGAGGGGTTCCTTTCGACGAAGCTCCCGCGCCCTGCGGTCGGCAGACGGCGCCGTTCCGCTGCTGACGAGCTCGAGGATGTCGGTCACGCGCTTGCGGATGGTCTGTGGATCGATGCCGTGCTTCTCGTTGTACTGGATCTGGCGGACACGACGGCGATTCGTCTCGTTGATTGCCCGCTGCATCGAGTCGGTGACCTGGTCGGCGTACATCACGACGGCGCCCTCGACATTCCTCGCCGCACGTCCGATTGTCTGGATGAGGCTCGTGCCAGAACGCAGGAATCCTTCCTTGTCGGCGTCGAGGATCGCAACGAGAGCGACTTCCGGGAGATCCAATCCCTCACGGAGCAGGTTCACGCCGATCAACACGTCGTACTCACCGAGGCGCAGGTCACGAAGGATCTGGACCCGCTCGAGGGTGTCGATGTCCGAATGGAGATAACGCGCTCGGACACCAAGCTCGAGGAGGTAGTCACTCAGGTCCTCGGCCATCTTCTTTGTGAGGGTCGTGACGAGAACACGGTGGTCGTTCGCCGATGCGTTCCTGATTTCCTCCACGAGATCGTCGATCTGACCCTTCGTCGGCCGAACGATGACCTCGGGGTCGACCAACCCGGTGGGTCGAATGATCTGTTCCACGACCTGTGCCGACTCACGGAACTCCCAGGCGCTCGGCGTCGCCGACAGGAGAACCGCCTGGTTCACCCTGTCGTACCACTCGTCGAACCTCAGCGGGCGATTGTCGAGGGCGGAAGGGAGCCGAAATCCATGCTCGATGAGGACGTCCTTGCGCGACTTGTCACCCGCGAACTGGCCGTTGATCTGGGGAACCGTCACATGGCTCTCGTCGATGACCATGAGGAAGTCGTCCGGGAAGTAGTCGAGGAGCGTGAACGGGGCCTCGCCCTCCGATCGACCATCCAGGTACCGAGAGTAGTTCTCGATTCCCGAGCAGTACCCGACTTCCCGCATCATCTCGATGTCGTACCGTGTTCGCATCCGAAGGCGCTGGGCCTCGAGCAGCTTGCCCTTCCGTTCGAGCATCGCGAGATGGCCGACCAGCTCCTCTTCGATACCGGCAATGGCTCGGTCGAGGATCTCCTTCGACGTGACGTAGTGGGTGGCCGGATAGATCCATGCCTCTCCCATTTCTTCGAGGACCTCGCCCGTGATCGGGTTCATCCGGCTGATACGCTCGACCTCGTCTCCCCAGTACTGGATCCGGACAATGGTTTCGTCGTACGTCGGGAACACCTCGAGGGTGTCGCCCCTGACGCGGAACGTGCCGCGGGTGAGGTTCACCTCGTTGCGTTCGTATTGGATGTTCACGAGACGCGAAATGGCCTCTGACAGGGCGAACTCGACCCCGGTGACGAGCCGAAGGAGCTGTCCTTCGTAGTGATCAGGGGATCCGAGGCCGTAGATCGCTGACACCGAGGCGACGATGATCACGTCCCTCCGGGTGAGCAGGGCTGCCGTAGCCGCATGTCGGAGACGGTCGATCTCGTCGTTGACGGTCGACTCCTTCTCGATATAGGTGTCGGTCTGAGCGATGTACGCCTCGGGCTGGTAGTAGTCGTAGTACGAGACGAAGTACTCGACCCGGTTGTGGGGGAAGAACTGGCGGAACTCGTTCGCGAGTTGGGCCGCCAACGCCTTGTTCGGTGCCAACACGAGGGTCGGCCGCTGCACGCGCTCGATCGTCCAAGCGATCGTCGCCGACTTGCCCGAACCCGTGATTCCGAGCAGTGTCTGGAACCGGTCACCCCGCTCGATCCCCTCGGTGAGGAGGGCGATCGCCTCCGGCTGGTCACCGCTCGGTGAGAAGTCACTCACGAGCTCGAACGGCCGGGATTCAAGCATGTGACATCAGCTCCTCGATCACGCCGCTGACTGCCCGTTCCGTGTCCGCCCATGCTCCCGAGTTGTCGACGATGACATCTGACCATGCGCGCCACACATCCTGGTCCACCTGTGACGCCATCCTTGCCCGAACGTCCTCGATCGATCCACCACGGGAAACGGCGCGAGCGATGCGTACGTGATCGTCCGCAACGATCGCGATCCTGGTCGCTGAAACGGACCCGAGGAGACCCGGAACGGGCGTCTCGATGGCACAGGGTTGTCGACCGGCATCGTCGAGCATCGATTCGATCCGGCGCTCGATCTCGGGATGTGTGATCGCCTCGAGCTCGACGAGATCGTCGCGGGACGAGAACACGATCCCCGCCAGGGCCCCGCGGTCAACCACACCTTCCGACACGACCGTCGGCCACCGCTGCTCGACCTGTCGTGTGGCATCCGACCCTGGCGCGAGTACCTCGCGACCGACGTCGTCGGCAACGATCAGTGTGAACCCCTGGGTGGCGAAGAGCGAGCCGACGGACGTCTTCCCCGCGCCGATGCCGCCGCCCAAGATCACGCGGATGGCCGATCCCTCGGGTACCTCCTTCGCCATGATCCGGACTGTACCCTGCGGATGTGACAGGAAACCCCCGCTGGACGAGCCGTCTCCGCCTCACATCGAACGCCGTCCACATCGGTGCATTCCTCGTGGCTGTCGCGGGAGCAGCTGCAGCGGACGGTGTCACCAGCGACCTGCTGCGTGCGACGGTGCTAGCGGCCATCGGAGTGCTGCTCGCGTTCACGGTTCCGATTCCCCTGACGCCGGGAAGCAAGTCCCAGATGCCTGCGCTCGTGGCGTCCACGACGGTCTTCGTCCTGGCGATCGCCGTGACCGGCGGCGTCAACAGCACCTTCGTCGTCATGCCGGTCGCTTCGATCTTCCTCGCCTCGTTCGCGGGTGGGATGTCTGTCGCTGCTCTGGTCACGCTTGTCTCGATCGCCGGCGTGGTGCTGGCGACGCTTGCCAACGACCTGGATGCCTCCCCCGATTCCCTGATTCGGATCCCGGTGATCTACTTGATCACGGCGATCGCGTTCTCCGAGGTCCAACGCGTCCTCGCGTCGGAGACGGAGCGCGTCGATGACTTGATGCTCGCTGTCCAAACCTCAGCCGAGCGCCGCGACCGCCTGGAGGCAACACACAGCCTCCTCGAGGACCTTCTCCGCATCGCCACCTCCCCTGACCTGAATGCGGTCGTCGCCGCCAGGGACGCACTCCGCGACATCGGAATCGTCCTACCCGACGCGGTCGCGCAGATCGTCGGGCACGGCGACGTCAACCTCGCGCGGCGCGGCCAACCCCCGGAGGTTCCGGCGACCGACACGATCCCGATTCTCCGTGGCGGCGAGGCCATCGCCCGACTCGACTTGTGGTCAGAGGGTGAGCCGATGACACCCAAGCAGCGCAACGCTCTCGAAGCGACGGTCGAGCCTGTGGGTCTCGCCCTCGAGAACGACGCCATGGTGCAACAGCTCGCACGGCTCGCGATACAACGTGAGCGCGTTCGCCTCGCCCGCGAACTGCACGACGACATCGCGCCGTCGATCGCGAGCGTCGGCCTCGCGCTCGACATGATGCTGTTGTCGGATGACCTCGACATGGAGCAGCGTCGCAACCTCGATGCAACACGCTCGACCGTGACGCGGCTGGTCGAAAGCATACGCAACCGCGTTCAGGACCTGCGAGCTGATCGCACGATGAGCCTGGTCGAGGTCGCCCACTCACTCGTGGCCGAGGTCGACACGGATGGTCCCACCGTGATCGTAGACGTCGACGAGCGTACACCGCCGAGGCCAGCCATCGCGATGGAGATCTCCTCCCTCGTCACGGAGGCGTTCCGAAACGCCATCTCCCACTCCGGAGGCTCCCTCATCCGTGTGACAGGACGCATCTCCGAATCGGACGGATGGATCGCCGTCGAGGACAACGGTGTCGGGTTCGATGCCGAGAATTCTCCACTCGGGCGTTACGGGCTCCTCGGCATGCGTGAACGCGCCGGGCTGATCGGTGCAGACCTCAAATTCGAGTCGCAGAAAGGAGCTGGCACGACCGTGACGATCGCATGGAGGAACTCACGATGAGTAAACCGATTCGGGTTCTGATCGCCGACGATCACCGCCTCATGCTCGACGGCCTCGCCCAGGCACTGAACTCGATACCCGACATCGAGGTCGTAGGGACGGTTGTCGACGGCACCCTGCTGGAGGACGCAGTCACGCGCTACTCCCCCACCGTCCTGCTCGTCGACGTCGAGATGCCTGGCCGTTCGGGCCTGTCGGCGATTTCCCAGATCGGCGACCTGCCGCCGACCCTCATCGTGACGATGCACACCGCGGACGAGTACAATGCCGCGGCTCAGGAGGCGGGCGCGATGGGATTCCTGTCGAAGGGACTACCACTCCCGGATCTGGCAGCAGCCATACGCGCTGTGAGCAAGGGCGTCGACCTCTTCAGGGCAGATCCCGAGGTCCTCGAATCATACAGGACCCCGGAGCTGACCCCTCGTGCCGCGGCGATCACGGGACGGGAGCGTGACGTGCTCCGATGCCTCGTCCGAGGGATCTCAGGTACCGAGGACATCGCCGATGAGCTCTACATCTCCCAGAAGACGGTCAAGAACCATCTGGCGTCCATCTACGAGAAGCTCGGCGTCAACGATCGTGCCCAAGCGGTCGTGGAAGCGATGAAGTTGGGCCTCGATCGCGAGTGGTGACAGCACCATGTTCAACGGACGAATAGGTCGAGAGACCCATTTAGTTCCTGAGAAGGATGCCGAATCTCATAACGGATCGTCTTGTACATAGGAGGTACAAATGCTTCGTCTGTGGACGGCCTTCAACAGCCGACTCGCACGAGATGAAGAGGGAGCCAGCATGGTGGAGTACGCCCTGCTCGTCGCCCTCATCGCAATCGTCGCTATC
>DATHUV010000013.1:0-8183 GCA_035461905.1 Acidimicrobiia bacterium
ATGCCTGTGAGCACGTCGATTGCCACGAGCATCGAGGCACCGGTCGCGATCCCGTCGTCGACGAGGATCACTCCCCTCCCCTTCACGTCGATCGGCTGGCGCCCATGCCGGTACCTCTCCTCGCGTCGCTCGAGCTCGGAGCGTTCGGACGCCTCGATCCGGTCGAGGACCTCAGGGGACAGCCGGAGGCTCTCGACAGCTACTTCGTCGATGAACCTGCCACCGCCGGACGCGATGGCGCCGATCGCATACTCGGGGTTTGCGGGGGCGCCGAGCTTGCGCACGACGAACACGTCGAGATAGCAGCCGAGCCGGTCCGCAACGGCGGCAGCGACAGGGACACCTCCTCGGGGAAGACCGAGGACGAAGTCATCAGGGCCGTACCTGCCGGTCTCGGCGAGCTGGTCGCCGAGGATGCGTCCTGCCGTGGTTCGGTTCGCGAAGGGTCGCATGTCCACTCCCGAACCTAGTCCGTCAGCCGTACCGATCGGATTGAAGTGGCGCGGGGAACCGCACCTTGTGTCGGATCTCGCCGTACATTGCGCCGACCCTTTCCGCTTCGGCCTCGATCTCGGGTCGGAGATGTTCGGCGGTCGGGTCGAGGATCTCCGTTGCGATCTCGCCCGAGGCACGCTGCACCCAGCCCCCGACCACACGGCCGTCGATCCAGATCGTCGGCCCGGCGTTGCCGTTCCGGTCGAATAGCCGTCCTGTCATGGCGGGATCGACGTACCAATCCCGTTCCTTCCAACCCATCACCGTCGAGTCCAGGCCGGGGAGGAAGGACACGACCGGTCCGTCGATGGGTGTCTCGTTGGCATCCTCGTCCTCTGGATCCACCCAGGCCTCCCCTCCATCGACCTCGACCCGCACCGCACCGACTCGGTCGAGGGCTGACCTCACGGTCGTCTTCGGCCAGCCCGACCACCACGCGACGTCGGTCGTCGTCACCGGCCCGAAGGAGGTGAGATACCGGCGAACGAGCCGCTCCTCAGCGGTCTTCCGGTCCATGGGGAGGAGCGCATCGGGATACCACGACTGCATCAACGACCACCGGTACTGGCTCGAGATCCACGTGCCGATGGGTCGCGTCCTGACAATGGATCCTTCGAAGCCCATCAGGAGCAGTGTGCGTGAGTGGGTCGAGAGCTGGCCGCCCTCGATGCGGAGTGGACGGCTGATCTCAGGCAGGGCGGCGCCGAGCTCTCGGGTGGTCGTAATCCCCCGACGCGCGATCTCATCAAGGAGCAACGGACGCGCCATCGCGATCCAGGCCATCCCGTCAGATGTGATCCCGTCCGCCTCGAGGAACTGGGCAAGCACCCTTTCCTGGTTCGCCGCGACAGCCACGGTGCTCGACCAATGGGCTTCGGCTACGGCCGGTACGGGGAACACCCAGATCGTCCGGCGCATCGCATGGTGCCGGACGAGGGTTCGCTCCTCGTACAACGCCGATTCCACGGCGTCGACCGAGGGATGCTCCATCCTCACCATCGCTGACAGGTACACCGTTGCGGGATCGGAGGAGTGGAGGCACGTCAGCGAGTCGACGATCGCGGCCACGTCGTCCGTCCGGGCTTGCGTGGACAGCCGATGGCGCTGGACCAGGCGCGCCCTGCGCTCGTCGACGGAGAACCGACGACCGACCTTCGATCCTGCAGCACCAGCGATGACGGACCTCAGGAAGTGGTGCCGGCACCGGGGCGCCAGAACGCTGCGAGCAGTGCCAATCCACCTGCCAACCCGAAGAGGGAGGCTCCGAGCCCGACCCATCCGTCGAGCAGCGCCGCGATCGTCGAGTCCCCGATCGTGACCTGGGCATCGATCGAGAACTCGCCTGGACCTGCGAGGGCGAGGGCGACGGCAGCAACGGACAGCATCATCACGTATTCGTATCCCTCGACGTCGATGCCGTCCTTCATGAACGCAGTGATGAAGAAGCCCGCCCGGCGGTGGACCGTCCAGAACGCGACGAACATGATGCCGATCACCCCGGCGGCTGCAAGGCCGGTCGTGAGCCCGACGATGAGGAGCACACCCGCGCCGATCTCGGTCGCCGTCGATGCGAGCCACTGGAAGCCTGGAGCCTTGAAGCCGAGGGATGCGAACCATCGGGTCGTCTTCTCGCGCCCGAGGAAGTGCTTGATGCCGTGTGCGAGGAATACGATGCCGAGGCCGACCCTGAGGACGAGCAGACCTGCCGATACGGGATCCGTCACTGTTGCCACCCTTTCGACGAAGAGACACTCACGCGCCGGTCAACCACCGACCGTTGTGCGTCCACGATCGAGGCCACCCGGAGCCGCCTGCGAGACTACTCACCCAGCGGCGTGCCCGCAGAACCGCTCCTGTGTCGACCGGATCCGCTCACACGCCACCCATGGCGATGTACTTGGTCTCTAGGTACTCGTCGAGACCTTCGTGGGATCCTTCCCTGCCGACTCCGGACTCCTTGAGGCCACCGAATGGCGCGACCTCCGTCGAGATCAGGCCGGTGTTCACACCGACGAGGCCGTACTCGAGCCCTTCCGAGACCCTCCATACCCTGCCCATGTCCCTCGCAAAGAAGTACGACGCGAGCCCGTACGGTGTGTTGTTCGCCTCCCGGATCGCCTCTTCCTCGCTGTGGAAACGGAATAGCGGGGCGACAGGGCCGAAGATCTCGTCGTTTGCGATGTCCATCGACGAGGTGACCTCGGTGAGGACGGTCACCTCGTAGAACGTCCTTCCCAGTTCGTGACGCTTACCGCCCGTGAGCACCCTGGCACCGTTGTCGCACGCATTCGCGACGAGCGCCTCCACCTTCTCGAGGGCGGCCTCGTTCACGAGCGGACCAACGCTCGCCGACTCGTCGAGCCCGGGACCCACCTTCAGGTCCTGGACGGCGTAGGCCAGCCGCTTCGCGAACTCGTCGTAGACCCCATCCTGGACGTAGATCCGGTTGGCGCATATGCAGGTCTGACCCGAGTTGCGGTACTTGGATGCGATGACCCCCTCAACGGCGGCATCGAGGTCCGCATCGTCGAAGACGAGGAACGGTGCGTTGCCGCCGAGTTCCATCGATACGTTCTTGACGGTTCCCGCCGATTGGGCCATGAGGACCTTGCCGACCTCTGTCGAGCCGGTGAACGACACCTTTCTCACCTTGGGGTTCGTCGTCAGCTCGAGGCCGATGGCGCTGCTTCGCGATGAGGTGATCACATTGAGCACTCCGGCTGGGACGCCGGCGCGGTGTGCGAGCTCGGCAGCCGCGAGCGCGGAGATCGGCGTGAGGCTCGATGGCTTGACGACTGCGGAACAGCCCGCCGCCAGCGCAGGCCCTACCTTCCTCGTGATCATCGCCTGGGGGAAGTTCCACGGTGTGATTGCGGCGATCACGCCCACAGGCTGACGGATGGTCAGCAGTCGCTTCGACGCATCGTGCGTCGGGATGACATCGCCGTAGGCACGCTTGGCCTCCTCGGCGAACCAGTCGATGAAGCCGGCCGCGTAGGAGACCTCGGATCGCGACTCGGCGATCGGCTTGCCCATCTCCGCCGTCATGATCCTCGCGAGGTCCTCCACGTTCGCCATCATCAGGTCGTACCAACGTCGCAGGATGACGCCACGCTGCTTTGCGGTCCTTCGCGCCCATTCCACCTGGGCGAGTGCCGCAACATCGATTGCGATTGCGGTCTCGGCAGCTCCGAGGTCAGCGATGGATGCGACGACCTCTCCCGTTGCGGGGTCAACGACGTCGAATGTCGCGCCAGAGTCCGCGCCGACCCATTCACCGTCGATGAACGATTCCGTCTTCAACAACGACTGGTCGTCGAGCTTCACGGCTCCTCCTTGTGTCGAGCTGCGTTGTGTCGAGCTTGTGCCTGATCTGGTGCGATGGTACCGATGTCACCACCGACACGACCCACTGCTGCTGACTCACCGAACGAGGCGAGGATGCGTCAGCTGGAGGCCTGCCACACGGCAACGGGAGTTGCCTCCGAGACGGCAACGCCGCCGGCGACCTCGACCGTGAGGGCGAGAACGGCAGGGTCTCCCTCGATGCGCAGCGGCACGGTGCCCGGTTCCGGCCCGAGGAGGCCGACCGACACGATCTCGTCGCCCACGACCGACCACAACTGGTAGGTGGAATCGCTATCGAGAACGTCGAGACCGACGGACGTCGCATACGCCGTTCCGTCGTCGCCGGTCGTGATGGTCATCGTGATGGCACCTGTTGAAGGGTCGACAAGCTCGTAGGCGGGGGCGGCTACGACCGCCGACCCATCGTTGTTGACACCGTTGAGGATTGCCACGGATCCGACGATCGCTATCAGGACCGCGGCGATGGAGAACAAGGCGGGGAGAAGGCGGGAACGCCGGGATTCGAGGTTGATGACACCCGGCGAGGTGTCCGCGTCGCCGGATCCGATCGCCGAGATCGCAGCGGAGATCCTGGTCCATACGGACTCATCGGGTTGAACGGGGGGAAAGCTTTCGATGAGCATGCGAGCGACCTCTTCAGACCCACCTGGCGCCGACTCGTCGGACGCGACGCCGGGAACATAGTCCCTACGCGCAGCGTCGGAGGATCCGGGACCCTCGTCTCCCGAGGGCCGTGTGTGGTCGTTCATGCTCGGAGGTCCTTCTCAAATCGTCTCAGCCCCGAGCGCCATCTGCAGGCGACGCATGCCGGTGCGGATCCTGGACTTGATCGTACCCTCGGGTACTCCCAGCATCTCGGCAACGTCACGGTATGAGTATCCGTCGAAGAACGCCATTGCAATGGGTGTGCGTTGTTCATCGGGAAGGCTCATCAGCGCTGAGCGCACGGTGGTAGCGGTTACAGATTCCATCGCCAATTCTTCGGTACCGGCTGTCGGCGTGGATGCCTGCTTCTGGTGATCTGCGATCTCCCGCGCAGCAGCGGCCCGACGGGACCGCAGCAGATCGATGCTCCGCCCGTGTGCGTCCATCTGGAGGAAAGCCTTGAGCGATCCCCTCGTTGCGTCGTAGCGCTCGAATCGCTCCCAGAGGCGTACGAACACCTCCTGGGTGATGTCCGCGGCCAGGTCCCGATCCTTGAGGATGCCGATGGCGACACCGTTCACGTGAGCCGCGTACAGGTCGTAGGCGTTCCTCAGGGCCGATTCGTCGCGAACGGCGATCGCCTCGACGATCAGCCTGTCCTGGTCCCTGAGGTTCGGCACTGCGGCCGAATCCATGCTGGGTGGTGAGGTTGCGGTGGTCATCGTTCGTGCACTTCCTGTTCCCGTGTGAGTGACTTAGTGCTAAATTAGCATGGTATGCTCCCAACTGTCAATCCCCCATCGAAATTCCTTGACCCGGCCGCCCGGCTGTTAGCTTCCTACTAAATGCACCACACCACAGACCGACCCGAGGAACTCACCCTGCATGAGGTCGCCGACGAGCTCGGCGTCCACTACATGACGGCGTACCGGTACGTGCGGCTCGGGATGCTCGAAGCGACGAAACGCGGTCGATCGTGGGTCGTCACCCGCGAGGACCTCGGTCGATTCCTCGAGGCTCCAACTGAGCCCTCCGAGCGTGGCACCGCCCCATGGGACGAGCGCCTGCTCAACCGGATGCTCGCTCCCGACGATGCAGGGGCGTGGCGTGTGATCGAGGCGGCGCTGTCGTCCGGAGTGTCGGCACCCGACATCTACATGGATGTCATCACGCCCGCACTACGCGAGGTCGGGACGAAGTGGGCCAACGGCGAGATCGACGTCGCCCAGGAACACGCCGCTTCCCAGATCGCGCGCCGAGTCGTCGCACGCCTGTCGCCCCAGATGAGCCGACGAGGTGTCCGACGCGGGACTGTGGTCGTCGGCTCCACGGCGACCGAGATGCACGATCTGCCCGTATCCATCGTTGCGGACCTGCTCAGATCAAGGCACTTCGACGTCGTCGATCTGGGGGGCAACCTTCCCCCCGAGTCGTTCGCTTCGGCCGTTCGATCGGCGAACAACCTCGTCGCTGCCGCAATCGGTGTCACGGCGCTCGGGCAGGAGGATGAGATCGGCCGCACGGTTGCCGCTATCCGCGCCGCCTCCGACGTCCCGATCCTTATAGGCGGCGCAGGCGTCACCAACGAGGTTGCCAGAAGCCTCGGAGCCGATGCCGTGGCAACGACGGGCGCGGACGCCATCGAAGCCATCGAGCACTTGACGACTCGTACCTGACCCGTACGCGTCAGGTCAGACGCTACGGTGCGAGTCCCGCCCGGAAGGAAGCTCAACCGTGACTATCGGCAATGCCGTTGCTTTGGCGGCCGAACGCATCCTGGATCCCATCCAAGGCATGCACACGGGCATCTCGGACTCGTGGTTCCGGGCGGTGGGGCCCCTCTCCGGGCCCGTCCGCCTCGCCACGTCAGGCATCACGGCGGGCATCTACGCATCGTTGCGCCTCAGCGCTGTCGTCGTGGGCCTCGGGCTCGATGCTCGGGTCCCTCGGGACTCACCGACCGCTGACGCTGCTACGGCATTCGTCACCGGCGTATGGGGTGATCACCTCGGGCACAGGAAGGACGGTCTCGGCATCGAGATGGGCATCAGGGACGTCAAGGGTGCACCGGTGTCGCACGACGCGACGTTCCCCGCTGCCTTCCCGGCTGCCACGTCGCGGATCGTCGTCCTCGTTCATGGCCTCACGAAGACGGAGCGGTGCTGGCAGGGCGCGAACGACTCGCCCGGTCTGCTCGGCGCACTCGAGGAGCACGATGCGTTGACCCCGGTCACGGTTCGGTACAACACCGGCCTGGCGATCCGTGACAACGGCGAGAAGCTTGCCGCCCTCCTCGAGGAGACCCATCGACTGTGGCCAGTCCCGATCGAATCCATGACCCTCGTCGGCCATTCGATGGGTGGACTCGTGATTCGCAGCGCATGCGGCTCGGCCGTCCGGGGCAGTCTCCGGTGGCTCGACGACGTCACCGATGTCATCACGATCGCCTCGCCCCACCGAGGCGCGCCGCTCGAGAAGCTCGCCCACCTCGCCGCCCGGGGCCTCGGCATGACCGACCGGACGCGGCCGCTCGCCGAGTTCCTCGACGGACGCAGCCAGGGGATCAAGGACCTGCGCCTCGGCGACATCGGTGTTGATCCCCGAGAGGCAGCCGGGATCTCAACGAGGCTGTCGAGGATCCGTCACCACGTGATCGCAGGTGTGGTCACCACCGACCCATCACATCCGCTCGGTGCCGTCGTGGGAGATCTCATGGTGCGGCCGACAAGCGGAACGAATCCCCCCGACGTGACCCCTGTCGACGTGGCCGTCCTCGGCGGCGTCAACCACGCCAACCTGCTCAATGATCGGGCGGTCATCAGCCACCTCATGGAACGAATCACTCAGGACCTTCCTCTACCTGCGCGGTAGCGGCGGATGAGGGCATTCGTCGACGCGTCATGGGACAGCTCGGGCGTCGCCTCGGACGTCAGCTCATCGATCACGGCGGTGGCGAGCACCTTTCCGAGCTCCACACCCCACTGGTCGAACGAGTTGATCCCCCAGATGACCCCTTGGGTGAACACCTTGTGCTCGTAGAGCGCGATGAGCTGGCCGAGCACGGACGGTGTCAACCGAGGGGCGAGGATCATCGACGTCGGCCGGTTCCCGGGGAACGTGCGATGGGGTACGAGTTCCGCGGGCACCCCGGCCGCCGCGACCTCCTCTGCGGTGCGCCCGAAGGCAAGGGCCTCGGCCTGGGCGAACAGGTTGCCCATGAGGAGGTCATGCTGACCTCCGATGTCCTCGGCGGGCTCGATGAACCCGATGAGGTCAGCCGGCACGATCGACGTCCCCTGGTGGAGCAGTTGGTAGAACGCGTGCTGGCCGTTCGTTCCCGGTTCGCCCCACACGATGGGACCTGTGTCCACGTCGACTGGTGTCCCGTCCATCCGCACCCGTTTGCCGTTGGACTCCATGTCGAGCTGCTGGAGGTACGCGGGGAACCGAGCAAGATCCTGGCTGTAGGGCAGGACCGCATGTGTCTGGTAGCCGAGGAAGTTGCGATACCACACCCCGATGAGGCCCATCAGAACCGGGAGGTTCGCTTCGAACGGTGCGGTGCGGAAGTGCAGGTCGATCGTACGAAATCCGTCGAGCATCTCCCTGAACGCGGAGGGTCCCACCGTCAGCATCAAGCTCAGGCCGATTGCGGAGTCAATGGAGTAGCGCCC
>DATHUV010000014.1:0-8123 GCA_035461905.1 Acidimicrobiia bacterium
TGGACGGCCGCCACATGCGGTCCCAGTCCTCGAGGGGCCAGGACCAGGCGCGACGGCGACCTGTCGCGGTGAGGTCGTTCGGCATACCGGTCGTGAGCCTAGGAGTCCTTCCCGTCGACCACCGCGTCGGTGAGCGGGCCGCTCCCACCCCAGACCGGTCCGCACTAGCCTCGCGGTATGCCGATCCTCCACACGTTCAAGGAGACCGTTCTCGAGCTCGGTCGCGGCGAGGCCAAGGCGAAGGCACGGCCACTGACCATCGCGGACGAGTCACTGGACCGGTCGGCGTCGGGCCTCGACAGCCGCCAGAGCGAGCGTGCGGTGATGTTCTGGTTGCTCTCGGACCGTGCGCTGTTCCTCGTCATCGGTGAAGACAAACAGGATCATGCGTTCCGTGTTCCCTATGAGGCGATCGCCGGTATGACGCTCGATTTCGACGACACTGCGGAGTTCCTTCCCTGGTACGTGCGCATGTCGATCCACCCGGACGAGGTCGGCACCATCACACGGATGGAGGCGGGAACCGTCCCCGGTCAACCGCTCGGATCGCTGCCCCCGGTTCCGGTGGCCGGTGAGGAGCGTGCTCGGCTCGCACGGGGCGAGACCATCCCGCTGTCGGGGTTTGCGACGACCAGTCCCCGGTTCCGTGGAGCGCTCCAGCGCCGCATGGACCTCGCCGGATCACCCCTGACTATCACCGGTGCCGACGTCGCCGAGGCGAAGACCGCGTTCACCCGAAAACGCAAGACCTCCTGAGACCAGCTTCAGCAAGCGAAGCGGTGTCTCAGCTGATCAGTTCGATGTCGTGGCTCCCGCAGGTCCGACACCGGAGCTTGCTGCCCGTGGTGCTACGCGGTACGGCAGAGCCCTGGGGCTCGACCACCGGCGGCGCGGCGGGCGCATCGTGCAGTACGTCCTGGAGGTTGGTCCCGCACTCCCGGCAGAACTTGGCGTTGCGATAGTGGGTTGCCCCGCAGTTCGGGCAGTCCGCCCAGTCCGTCGTTGCCGCGTCGATGCCGGGACCTGCAGCCGCCTCGTCGGGCTCGGGTTGTGGCGTTCTCGACGTGAGGTCATCCCAGAAGTCGTCCTTCGCCGACTTCGGCGCTGGAGCGAACGGTGGATCGGGCAAGGTAGCGGGCTGCATGGCGCGGGCATGGGTCGTCTCCGCGACCGCCGTGCCGGAGGGGTCCAGCGTGAACAGCGCGATGCCCTGCGTCTCTGCGATCGAGAGGGCGCCCGCCGAGAACCCGGAGGGGGAGAAGATGACGAGCCGCTTCCCGGACTCTGCCGCCCTGAGGAGGGCCAGCACGCTCGATTGCTCGACGGGCGCCTCGCTCGACCGCACCCGCACGAACGCACGCTCCGTGATCAGCTCGACGGAACCGTGCGCCGGTTCGGAGATCTCGATCGGTGGATCACCGACGTAGTCGAGCCACAGGTACGCAGCTTGGTACGCCTGGTCGAGTGTGAGCTGCTTTCGCGGGTTCTTCACCATGGCCGTGCCAGTCTACGGCGTGCGTCATCTCCGATCGAAGCCAACGGAGTGATCCCAATCAGCGAGGAGTGTTCGGAGCGCCGCGACGAACGCGAGCGGCTGGTCCAGCGTCAGGTGGTGGTGTGCCTCTGGGATCTGGATCACAGGGGCCACACGTCCCATCAGGTCATACATGTATTCGGCAGTGTCGGGGGGTACGACGACGGACAGCTCGCCGGTGAACAGGGCGACACGGCACCGGACCGCCGAGAGCTGGTCGCGCAGTTGGATGAGCGTGCCCTTGAAGAGGTTGGGATCGAACTTCCACGTCCAACCCTCGTCCGTCTCATGAATCGAATGGGCTGCCACCCACTCGATGATGTAGTCGTTCTCGCAAGGCTGGGGAGGGATCAGCCGAAAGTGCGACAACGCCTCGTCGCGGGTGGGGTAGACGCCGGGGGAGCGGAACGCCCTTCCCGAGCGACCCTCCTCCGCCTCCGGGGACGGTCGCCGAACCGATGCGTCCACGATGACCGCACCGGCGAGCTGATCGCCATAGGTCGCAGCGGTCTGGATCGTCACCATCCCACCGAGGCTGTGGCCGACCACGACGGGCGGTCCAGGGAACCCGGCGTCGTCACAGACCGCCATCACCTCGCTGGCCCACAACTCGTGGGTGTATCGGACTCTCCTGCCGGAATCGCCGTGCCCGGAGAGATGAATGGCCACGGCGTGCCACTGGGTCGAGAACATGGGTGCGATGAACGACCACCAATGCGCGTGCGCCGCCCCTCCGTGGACGAACACGAGGCCCGGTCGTCCCTGCGTGCCCCACGAGAGGTACGCGATGTCGGTTCCCTCGACGGACACCATCCCTTCCTCCGGTGCCGTGGCAACCGCTGTCGTGAACCAACCCGGCGGGTCCTCAGTCATCGGTGCGCACCTCGTGAGGCAGGAGGAACCAACGGAGGTCCTCGAACGACGACGTGACAACCAGCGGTTCCTGCGCAGGCGCCGAGGCGGGATCGATCGACTCGAGGAGGGACCGTGCCTCTTCGAGATAGCCGTCGAGGTCCCCGTCATCCGCTCGGTCCGTCGGTGCCGGGTAGCGCATCCATCCATCGGCGTAGCTGATGTCCGACAGGGAGAAGGGCGGCGTGACGCGTCCGCCGATGTGATGCCATGTCGCCGTTCCGAGGTCCAGCTGGTACCAGGGCAGGAGCTTCCATCCGTGCGTGGCGACGAGGTGGACCGCCTCGACGATGAAGTCGAACACGGCTTCGGAGATGAAGTAGTTGAAGTTGACCCTGATCCAACCGGGTTTGATGCCCTCGCATCCGAGGATCACCTCGTGCACCATCCCCTCGGAGTGCTCGTGGTCGATGCCGAGCAGAGCATGACCGTACGGTCCCGCACACGAGCACCCTCCCCTCGATTGGATACCGAAGAGGTCGTTCAGGAGTGCGACGACGAAGTTGTGGTGCAGGTACCTGCCCGAGTGCCTCACCACGAACGAGACGATCGACAGGCGCTCGGCGTCCCTGTTCCCGAGGATCTCGATGTCGGGGTTCGCTGACCACGATCCGATCGCGCGCGTGATGAACGACTCCTCGAGCCTGCGGATCGTCTCGACGCCCACGGCCTCCTTCAACTGGAACACCAGGCCCGCTCGGATGGACTCGACGATGGCAGGCGTACCGCCTTCCTCACGATGCTCGATGTCGGTGAGGTAGGCGTGGGAGTCGGGTTGGACATAGGCCACGGTTCCCCCACCGGGGACGCTCGGGACCGCATTGTGGAACAGCGCCTTGCGGGCGACGAGGACGCCCGGTGTCCCGGGACCGCCGATGAGCTTGTGTGGAGAGAGGAAGATGGCGTCCTTGTACGCATCGGGGCGACCCTCGGGCGCCATGTCGATGTCGACATACGGTGCAGCGGCGGCGAAGTCCCACAGCGAGAGAGCTCCATGAAGGTGAAGGAGCTCTGCGATGCCGTGGGTGTCAGAGATGATGCCCGTCACGTTGGATGCCGCCGAGAAGGAGCCGATGCGCAGCGGGCGGTCCGCATGGCGTTCGAGCTCCATCGCAAGGTGTGCCTGGTCGATGTGACCGTCGGCGTCCTCTCCGATCCTGATGACGTCGGCGATCGACTCACGCCACGGAAGCTCGTTCGAATGGTGCTCGAACGGGCCGATGAACACGACGGGCCTCCGCTCGGGAGGGATGTGGCGCGTCAGCCCGTACTCGGAGTCGAGGGTGTCAGGGACCACGAGCCCCAGCACGCGGATGAGGCGGTCGATCGCTCCCGTGCACCCGGAGCCGACGAACAGGACGGCGTGTTCGTCGGTCGCGTTCACGGCGCGCCTGATGATCTCCCTCGCCTCTTCTCGGAAACGAGATGTCTGGAGCCCGGTTCCCGACGATTCCGTGTGGGTGTTTGCGTAGAGCGGGAGGACGACTTCACGGATGTGGTCCTCGATGAATGACAGTGACCGACCGGATGCCGTGTAGTCCGCATAGGTCACCCTGCGGGTCCCGAATGGTCCGAGGACGGCGTGATGCGAGCCGATGACGGCCTCTCGGATGGTCGAGATCAGGTCCATGCCCCAGACGCTATCAGAGACGGCCGTCGTCGCCGTTCGCCCTCCTCCCACAGCCTCGGGAAGTCATGCGAGGAGCGCACCCTCGCGAACCAGGAGGTCATGCTTCATGTCCGCTCCGAACGCGTACTCACCCACGGTGCCGTCGCTGCGCACGACCCGATGGCACGGGACGAGGAGGGGAATCGGGTTCCTTGCGAGCGCCGTCCCGACGGCGCGCACGGCCCCGGGCTTGTCGATGGCGTCGGCGATCCAGCCGTAGGGCCTCACTGATCCCGGTGGGATGGAGCTGCAGGCCCCGAGCACCGCCGTGGCGAACGAGCCCATACCGGACAGGTCGATCGGCAGCCCGACGGTGTCCCCCGAGGTCAGGGCGCGCTGCGCCAGGTCCTCGAGCTCCCTCGGAAGCCGATCGGACGCATAGGCAGCCCTCCTGTGCCGCGCGAGGAACACCTCGAGGGTGGAGGCAGCGAACCCCGGAGTCAGGCCGGTGAACCCGCGCGTGCTCCACGCGATCCACACGTCGCCGTAGGGGCTGTCGGTCCGGGCGACGAGATCAGCGGCGCCCACGGAGACGAGGGTGGTGGCTTCCAGCTCGGGTGGCGGTGGGGATGAAGCGAGTTCCCTGAGTCGTTCCTCGAGTGTCATTGATGTTCCTCCTCGTTCATGAGACCCCGGAGCCTGGTGAGGCCCCTCGAGATGTCGGCCTTGACCGTCCCCGCAGGCCTTCCGGTGATCTCGGCGATCTCGGCGATGGGCAGGTCGAGGACGTGGCGCAGCACTACGGCGTTGCGCTGGGGAACCGAGAGCTTGGAGAGGAGCGACCTCCACATGACCTCGTCGATCGCCTCATCGTCGTCGACCGCCACCGCCTCGGGGTCGGTGAGTTCCAACTCCCTGCCGGGTCTTCTCGCTCTCGATCGACACACGTTGAGTGCGATCGTCCACAGCCACGGTCGAAACCGCATGGCATCCATGCGCTCCCCATCGAATCCTCGCAGCGCCCGATACGCCCTCACGAACGTGTCCTGCGCGACGTCCTGGGCCGCCTCCCGACCGGGGGTCATGCGACGGGCGCCTGCGTACACGGTTGGTTGGTACATCCGTACCAGCTCGGTGAATCCGGCGTCGAAGTCGGACCTCATGGTCGCGATGACGTGGCGATCCTCTCGGCTCTGTGTTCCCATACCCCTATCAACCCCACGACAGCGCATTCGGTTGCACCGGATCATCCGGTGCTCCAAAGCCCTGCCCACGATGCTACGTCGCGGTGTCTCCCGTAGCATCGTGCGGTGACCGACCGACGATCCACCACTGGCGCCCTCCTCGCATTGCTCGCTGCCACGTTCTTCGGCGTCGGGGGCGCGGTCGCAGGCGGCGTGTTCGACGTCCTCGAGCCTGCGACGGTCGCTCAGGCCCGTTCTGCGATCGCCGCCGTCCTTCTCGCCGGCTGGGCGGCATATCGGGGGGTCCTGTGGCCGATCGATAGGTTGTGGAGGTTCGCCATCCTCGGCGTCATCCTCGCCCTCATCAACCTGACGTTCTACATGGCGATCGACCGCTTGGGTGTGGGCCCCGGCGCCACGGTGCAGTTCCTCGGCCCCATCTTCATCCTCGTGTGGATCGCGGCCGTCCGGCGCGAGCACGTAGGCGCGATCGCGTGGGCTGCGGCGATTGCTGCGATCCTCGGGGTCGGCATGGTGACGAGCGCGTGGTCCGGCGGTGCCACCGATGTCGTCGGCATCGCAGCCGGACTCGCTGCAGCGGTTCTGTTCGCGTGCTACCTCCTCTACGGCGAAGTGCTCGGACGGGATCACCCGCCGGCGGCGATCGGCGCGTGGGGCTTCGTGTTCGCGTCGGTGATCTGGGCGATCGTCCTTCCCTGGTGGTCGTTCCCGTTCGAAGCAGCTCGGGGGGTGATCGTCGACCTTGCCGTGATCGGCGTCATTGGGACGGCTGCGGGATTCGTCGTCGAGTTCGCCGCCCTTCGGCTCGCTTCGCCCGGCATCATCGGGATCGTGGCGACCGCCGAGCCAGCGATCGGTGCGATCGCCGCCGCGGTGCTCCTCGATCAGCGGCTCGACCCCGTCCAATGGGCAGGCATCGTCGTGGTCATGGTCTCGGTCGCCGTCGTCCAGCGCTGGGGGCTCAGCGATGCCCCGATCGCCACACCCGTCACCTGAGCATTGCCACCTCACCATGCCTCGGGCGTCTAGAGCGGGACTTGCTGGTAGGTTCCGTGCATGCGGTTCTTCAAGCGCGCCGCCCTCGGGGCCACCATCCTCGTGGGGCTCCTCACCGTGGCCGGTGCCCTCGTCCGTCGCACCGTGCCGTCATTCGGAACCGAGTCCGACGACGCCTTCTCGCGCGTGTTCGTCATGTCGGGAGGGCCGTTCCGCTCCACGGCGGTCGGGTTGCGGTCCGGGGAAGTGCTCGCGTTCATGGGTGGCGCGGAGTTGGATCTGCGAAGAGCGGGCATCGTGGATGGCGCGACGCTGCGACTACGAGCGGTGATGGGCGGTATCGACGTCATCGTGCCTCCGGGCTGGCGTGTCGAGGTAGCGACCAACGCCTTCATGGGAGGTATCGACAACCGCACAGATCCTGATGCCCACCCCGATGCGCCGCTGCTCCTCATCGAGGCCCTGGCCGTGATGGGCGGTATCGCGGTGCATGTGGACGGTGATGCGTGATGGCGGTCGACGTTGCATCCACGATCACCTATCTCAAGGACCACGCCATCGAACACGGGTTCCACGTGCACGACGAGCGACACTTCGTCGAGACGTTCACCCTGCGCCAGGCGTGGGAGATCGACGTCCATCCCGCCGAGGCGTGTTCGGGTCCCCTCGATCTCCACATCTCGCTCGACATGGATCCGCGCATGCTGTTGAGCTTCGAGGACCTGCTCGACGACACCCCCGACGTCCCGGAGGACCCCGACGGCGAGTACGTGGTCACCTTCTACTTCAACTGGTCGCTTCCCGCCATGCGAAAGCCGCCCGAGATCATCGTCCTGTCCGCCGAACTCGCAGGGATGGGCGGCATCGACATGCCGATCGAGGTACGCCTGCTTCGATCGATGGGTGCCCTCTCGGAAACCCACGACGAGAGGCTCTCGATCGTCGGTGCGTTCGAACGCTCCCTCGTCGACGTCATGTTCCGTCAGGATGCCCTGTGCGACGTCCTCGACCGGGTCCACGACGTCAGCATGTACATGCTCGAGCACGCCGATGAGTGGATCGACGATGCCTGAGCCCCTCCCGCCTCACTCGTAGGCGATCGCCTCGAGGATGTTCATCCGAGCGGCCTTGCGCGCCGGGTAGATCGCGGCGATCACACCCGCCACGGCGGCGATCACGATGTACACGATGAGTTGGCCGAACGGTATCGAGAACGTCTCGAGACCCTCGTCCGCGAGCGCAGTCACGACGGCCCATCCCAGCCCGATGCCGGCGATCATGCCCAGGATCGCGCCGAACACGGCAATCAGGACCGCTTCCCATCTGATCATGCGGCGGACCTGGCGCCTGACCATTCCGACAGCCCGCAACAAGCCGATCTCACGTGTTCGTTCGATGATGCTGAGCGCCAACGTGTTCGTGATGCCGAGCACCGCGATGATGATCGCCAGCCCGAGAAGTGCAGAGAAGATGGCGAGGAGCTGATCGATCTGAGCTTCCGCGTCATCGAGGACCTCTGACGTCGTCTGGATCTCGAGGTTCGGGAATGGCGCGGCGATTTCGGTGACGGCTGTCCTGGCCTCGTCGAGGGAGACGCCGTCGGCTGCATTCGCGGCCACGAGCGAGTCTGAAACCGTCTCGAGTCCCGTCACGTAGCGATCCCTCGTGATCAGGAACCTGCCGAAGCCCTCGGCCTCGAACGTTCCGGTCACAGTCCCGGGAGCGACCGCTCCGTTCGCCATCTCGACGTCGAACGTCCTCCCGATCCATTGCTCGTGGTCGTCCTCGGCCCTGTTCACGAGTAGCCCGTCCTCGGAAGCCATGGTCTGGAGATCCGTGTCGGATGAGCTGATCGACAGGAGAGTGG
>DATHUV010000015.1:0-4022 GCA_035461905.1 Acidimicrobiia bacterium
GGAATGCCTCCCGAACGGTCTGTTCTCGTGATCCAGGATGCGGGGACGCTACGGGCACCGGGTTTCGCGGCCGTTACCCGTGCGTTACGGCCTCTCGACAGGTTTGTTTCGGGTCGGTTACGTGGAGTTCGGTGCCTGGGATTGCGGTTTGACTGGGAGCACACTCCGTATTGGACTGTGGTCGATGCACACGATCGAGGTCCGAGGGCTCACGAAGACGTACGGCGACGTCGAAGCCGTTCGCGGCGTCGACCTCTTCGTCGAGGCTGGGGAGGTCTTCGCGCTCCTCGGTCCGAACGGCGCCGGGAAGTCGACCATCGTCGAGATCCTCGAAGGTCACAGGGATGCGACTTCGGGCGAGGTCTCCGTTCTCGGGTATGACCCGACAGCCCGTGAACGCTCGTATCGCGAGCGCATCGGGATCGTCCTCCAGGAGACGGCCATCGAGGAACAGTTGACCGTGACGGAGGCGATCGACATCTACGGCGCCATGTACCCGCGCCGCAGGCCGGCGGCAGAGCTCGTCGACCTCGTCGGACTGCACGAGAAGAGGTCGGCCCGCGTGAAGACGCTGTCGGGAGGGCAGAGGCGAAGGCTGGAACTCGCCTTGGGGATCGTCGGGGACCCCGACCTCATCTTCCTGGACGAGCCGACGACGGGATTCGACCCGTCAGCCAGGCGTCAGGCGTGGTCGATCGTCGAAAACCTCACATCCCTCGGCAAGACCGTGCTCCTCACGACCCACTACATGGACGAGGCACAGTTCCTCGCGGATCGGCTCGCTGTCATCGCGAAGGGCCTGATCGTCGCGGAGGGAACGCCCGAGTCGCTCGGCGGACGGTCGACCGCCGCGACGCTGATCACGTTCAATCGGGACGGAGCACCCATCGACGGTCTTCCCGCTGACGACGTCGTCGTCGCCGAGAACGGGCGCGTCACCGTGCGCACGACGGAGCCGACCGTCGCGATCCATCGGATCTCGGGATGGGCGCTCGAGCGAAACCTCGAGCTCGTCGACCTCGTGGTCTCGCGCCCGACGCTCGAGGACGTGTACCTCGACCTGACGGGGGAGGTCGAGGATGGGTGACCACCCCTCGACCCTGTCGCTCCTCGCGAGCCAGACGGCCTACCAGAACAAGATCTTCTTCAGGAACCCGACGGCGGCGTTCTTCACGCTCTTGTTCCCGCTGATGATCTTCGTCGTGTTCTCGGTGATCTTCGGGAACGAGTTCATCCCGGAGCTCGGCATCAACCTCTCCCAGTACTTCGGTCCCGCGATGGCCGTGTTCGCAGCCGTGTCGGCGTCATACACCAACATCGCCGTCACGACTGCCTATCAGCGAGACGAGGGCATCCTGAAGAGGGTGCGAGGAACCCCACTTCCGGCAGGTCTCTACCTCGGGGGCAAGATCGTGAGCGCCGTCATCATCGCAACGATCGCCGTCGTCATCATGATGGCAATCGGCGTGGCCTTCTATGGAATCCAGATCTACGCGGCGACCCTTCCCGCCGCGATCGTGACCTTCTTCATCGGCGTGGGGTGCTTCGCTGCCCTCGGCCTCCTCGTGGCAGGGCTCGTCGGTAGCGGTGAGGGTGCAACGGCGGTGACGAACGCCACCCTCCTTCCCCTCGCATTCGTCAGTGGCGTCTTCCTCGTGCCTTCGGACGATGCCCCGGCATGGATCGACGTCGTCGCGGACTTCTTCCCGCTCAAGCACTTCGTGGTGCCGTTCACGGACGCCTTCAACCCGACGTTCACGGGTTCGCCGTGGCAGTGGAACCACCTCGGGTACATGGCGCTGTGGGGTGTCGTCGGGCTCGTGCTCGGCATCCGTTTCTTCAAGTGGGAGGCGCCCACCGGAAGCCGTCGGCGATCCCGCCGGCGCGAAACGGCAGCCACGTGACCGATGTGGTCGTGCGTGCGGCCACGGCAGACGATGTTCCCTGGCTGAATCGCATCTACAACACCTACATCGTCGATTCCCACGTGTCCTTCGACACCGAACCCTGGACGGACGACGAGCGGTCCGCATGGTTCGCGGATCGGGTTGCGCTCGGATATCCGGTCGTCGTCGCCGAGCGTGACGGTGTCGTCATCGGTGCTTCGTGGTCAGGCCCATGGCGTGACAAGGCCGCGTACCGCACGACCGTCGAGACCACAGTGGTGCTTGCCGCCGGTGAATCCGGTGCAGGTGTGGGCTCAGCCCTCTACCGGCGCATGCACGAGAACCTGCGGGGTGCGGGGTTCCGGGTCGCCGTCGGTGTCATCGCCCTGCCAAACGACGCATCCATCGCCCTCCACCGCAAGCTCGGGTACCGAGAGGTCGGTGTGCTCGAAGACGTCGGCTTCAAGGACGGGGTGCACTATTCGACGATGCTGATGCTGAAGGACCTGACGGACGTCTGACGGCGACGCTGTTGTAGCCCGGTACGCCGTTGAACCCCATTTCCATCGGGCGTACGCTTGAAGGGAGGGTTCGATGACCAGATTCGTGTGTGTCGCGCTGGCGGTCGTCACCGCGTTGGTGGTGCTCCCTGCGGAGGCGGGTGCGACCGTGTCCGGGGAGGATGGGAGGATTGCGTACGTCACCGATGTCGACGGCGACCTCGAGATCTACTCGGTCAACCCCGACGGTTCCGATCCGAGGAACCTCACGAACACGCACCAAACCGACGACGGCCGGACGATCGACGACATGGATCCGGCGTGGAAGCCCGATGGGCGGTGGATCGCATTCACGCGTGCCGTGCTCGACCCCGATGCGGACGAGCCACTGATCGTGAGGGGCATCTGGGTCATGCCCGCCGAAGGAGGCGCCAGCCACGAGGTCGTGCCGTCGGGATGGGACCCGGCATGGTCGCCGGACGGACGGCGGATCGCCTTCGTGATGGATGCGATCGGCGTCGACAACGGCCTACCCACCACGGTGATCGCCATGGTGGACCTCCATGACGACCTGGAGGTGACCGTGCTCACGGATCCGGGGGATGCGTTCGGTGTGGGTGGTGCCCGGACGTCCCACGACTGGGCACCCGTGTGGTCGCCGGACGGACGGTCCATCTACTTCGCGCGGTCACGTACCCCTGGTAACCCGATCAGTGAGGATGTCGACATCATGGTCGTCGAGGTCACCACGGGAGTCACGAGCATTGCCCTCGATCCGTATGGCAACTCCATTTCGGGTCTCGATGTCTCACCCGACGGCGAAGAGCTGGTCTTCACTTCGTTCTGGATGAACCCACCGACGAGCCTGATCGTTGCCTCCCTCGACGGGTCATCTTCGACCACGCTGATGGGGGATTACATGGTCCACGGTGGGGTGTCATTCTCCCCGACGGGCGGCCGCCTCGCCATCACCCGATCGGAAGAGCCTATGGCAGGTCCCTCGTACATCTGGACGATGACCACCGCCGGCACCGACCTCATCAGGGTCGTGGAGGGTTCCTCCCCGGCGTGGCAACCGGTGAACCCGTATCCCTTCGGGCTCGTGGACCCCGACCAAGGCATGTGGCACCTGCGCCATCCGGACGGTTTCGTCGACAGGTTCTTCTTCGGGAATCCAGGCGACGTCCCGTTCATGGGTGACTGGGACGGCGACGGGATCGACACCCCTGGCCTGTATCGACAATCGGACGGATACGTGTACCTGAGGAACAGCAACACGGAAGGGATCGCCGACATCCGGTTCTTCTTCGGGAACCCGGGCGACATCCCGATCGCTGGCGACTTCGACGGTGACGGCTTCGACACCGTGTCGATCTACCGACCGTCCGAGGCGAGGTTCTACATCATCAACCGGCTCGGCGACGGGGACCGCGGGCTCGGGGCGGCGGATTTCGACTACGTATTCGGCGACCCGGGCGACAAGCCGTTCGTCGGTGACTTCGACGGCGACGGCGTCGACACCATCGGCCTGCACCGTGAGTCGACGGGCCTCGTCTACTTCCGGAACTCGCACACCCAGGGTGCCGCCGACGCCCATTTCCTCTTCGGTGATCCGGGGGACCGCCTCGTCGCCAAC
>DATHUV010000016.1:0-5943 GCA_035461905.1 Acidimicrobiia bacterium
GCGGATGCCCTCGCGAGGGAGCCGTGCACGGCACCTTCGCCCGATGAACGACAGGGAGAGTCAATCGCCTTCGATCGGGAGTGGGGCTACTTCACCGTGAGCGAGGGCTCTGCACCGCCGATCCACTACGTGGCCCTGGAATGAGCCTGTCGCTGTCGCCTGATCAGTCCCAAACGGCGAGGATCGCGCCGACGATGGCGTAGGCAATGATGGCGTTGGCGCCGTTGATGAGCCAGTAGGTGCTGCCCTTGCCCTCATAGACCTGGCTGACCAGGGCACCGGATACGCCGAACCCGACGCCCAACGTGGCCCCGAGGACGATGCCTTCGGCGACCGTGTCGGTTCCGAGACCGGCCACGAGGAGCCCGATCACGACCGTCGTCACGAAGTATCCGATCAGTGTCGGGATGAACAGCAGGGCAAGCGGTGGGCCATCGCCCGATGTGTCGACCTTCGCTGCGCTCGCCCAGGCCTTGCTCAGCGGGGGAACCGAGTACCAGACCGCCGAAAAGGCGAACCAGGCGATCGTTGCGGCGACCACTGCCAGCCAATTCAAGTCTCCGAAGAGATCGAGAATCATGAGTGTCCTCCCTCAGGTTGCTCGAGCCAGTCGGAGGCTACTCAGGGGTCGAGAGGTCTGTCGAGTTCGGGTGACGTTGGAACTCCGAGTGCTCGAGAGATGGTCCCTGCGACCCAGAATCGACGTCAGCGCGCGACACGGGTTCGTTTGAACTCGTTGATCGTGACCCAGTCGAGCATCTCGAGGACACGCCGAAGGTCGTCAGGCCGGTTTCGCTCCATGAACCTGACGAAGACGGCCTCACCACCGGCGATGAAGGTCGGGACGCCGAAGACGGCATGATCCCGGACGAGGGCGGTGTGCTCGGCCTCGAGCGACACCATCGGCTCCCCCGACTCGACGATCGCTCGCACGGCATCCGCATCGATTCCGACGCCGGACGCGATGCCTCCCAAGACGGCATCGTCATTGAGATCGGCGGCTTCGTCGTGTCGCGCAGCGAAGACGGCCCGATGGAACGGACGGAAGAGATCGGGAAAGCGGTCACGCACCGCAAGCGACCACAGGAGCGCGAGCACACCTGATCCGGCCGTGGCTGACGGGCCGTCATCCCAGACGGACAGAGCCCCATCGGGAAGGCTGTTCTGATGGAGGGAGAAGGGAGCGAAAGTCACGTCGTAGCCGACGCCGGCATCGAGTTCATCGAGGAGGATCTCATTCGCGTTGCGGGCGAACGGACACAGGTAGTCGTAGGTGATCGTGAAGGTGGTCGTCATGGCGGGAACGATATCGGCGCCTCCGGGCGGCGACGACGGCGGAACGCGTGGAGGATATCCAGAATCCTCCATAATTCCATAGTCAGTGACTAGGCAATATGGTACCCATGGGGGTATACTCGTCAACGTAGGCACTCATGAAGACACGCACCAACCTCGGTCGCTCGTCGTCGGGTTTCCCGACTCGGAATCGGACGTCGCCCGGCGGAACACGGATTCGAGAAATGGGAAAGGACCCCTCGTGCAACGCGTACTGATCCTCGGAGCCGGCACAGCCGGGACGATGGCGGCGAACAAGCTTCGCGACAAGCTCGACGACTCGTACGAGATCACGATCGTCGACAGCGACGACACCCACTACTACCAGCCGGGATTCCTGTTCATCCCGTTCGACATGTATGGGGTCTCTGATGTGGTCAAGCCGAAGCGGGACTTCATCCCCCGGGGCGTCACGTACATCAACGGAGCCATCAGCGAACTGCTGCCTGACGACAACATCGTGCGACTGGGCGATGGGACGACACTCGAGTACGACCACCTCATCATCGCAACGGGAACCCACCCCGAACCGAGCGAAACGCCTGGACTCGATTCCGAGGAGTACGGCAGGACCGTCCACGACTTCTACACGCTCGATGGCGCCGTTGCCCTCCGCGACGCCCTCGCCGGCTTCACGAGCGGTCGACTCGTCCTCAACCTCATCGAGATGCCGATCAAGTGCCCGGTGGCACCCCTCGAGTTTGCGTTCCTCGCAGAGGCCCACTTCACCGAGCGCGGGATACGCGACGACATCGAGATCGTCTACGTCACGCCGATGAGCGGCGCCTTCACGAAGCCGGTCGCGGCACGTCACCTCGGTGACATGTTCGAGAGCCGCGGGATCGCGATCGAGCCCGACTTCTACCTCGAGCGGGTGGACTCAGGAGCCCGAAGACTCGTGTCGTACGACGAACGCGAGGTCGACTACGACCTTCTGGTCACGATCCCCCTCAACATGGGTGCAGCGTTCGTGGGGAAGGCGGGTCTCGGCGACGAGCTGAACCACGTCAAGGTCGACCACTTCACGTTCCAGTCACCGGATCACCCGAACATCTTCGCCCTCGGCGATGCCGCCGCCCTCCCGACCTCCAAGGCCGGATCGGTCGCCCACTTCGCGATGGAGACGTTCGTACCGAACTTCCTCCAGTACCTCGAGGGCCATCCGATGACGAGTCGGTTCGATGGCCACGCGAACTGCTACATCGAGTCCGGGTACGGCAAGGCGTTGCTCATCGACTTCAACTACGACACCGAGCCCCTCCCCGGGAAGTACCCCCTCCCCGGCATCGGCCCCTTCGCACTCCTCAAGGAGAGCGAGATGAACCACTGGGGCAAGCTCATGTTCAAGTGGATGTACTGGCACATGCTGCTCGCAGGGAAGGACATCCCCGTCCCCGCGCACATGACGCTCGCTGGCAAGGACAGGAGTGCGACGTGACAGACGCCGCAACGATCGACCGTGCCTCCGAGCTGGAGCGCAAGATCGATGCGCTGACCGCACAGGTTGAGTTCCTCACCGAGGAGGCTCTCGCCCAGCGACGGCGCAGGATTGCTCTCGAAGAGCTCCAGGCCGATCTCACACCCATCGCCATGACGGCGGTCGAGCGGTCTGCCTACACGCTCGATGGTGTGGACATCGACCCTGGCGATCTGTTCCAGCTCGGGGCACGCGTCGCCGCGAACGCGCGGCTGCTCGAGACGATGATCATCCAGCTCGAGTCCCTCGCGGACCTCGCAACCGACATAGCGCCCATCGTGAGCCAGGGCGTCGAGCTCGCAATCGCAAAGACCGCCGGATTCGAGGAGCGGGGGTACTTCGAGTTCGCCGGAGCGGCGGCCGGGGTGGTGGACCGTGTCGTCGCGAACTACAGCCGTGAGGACGTCGAGGCCCTCGGCGACAACATCGTCCAGATGCTCGAGATCATCAAGGACCTCACCCAACCCGAGATGCTCGCGGTTGCGCAGAGACTCCTCGATGTGGTGCATCGCCAATCCGAGATGGCGACGCGCGAGCCGGAAGAGCCTCCGGGACTCCTCGCCCTGATGGGCAAGCTCCGCGACCCCGAGATCCGCAGGGGCATGGGACGAGCCCTCGACACATTCGCCGCGGTCTCGACCGCACCCGATCGAACGAACGAAGCGACAACGACGACACCCGAGGAGGTGCACTGATGCCAACAACGACCATCGCCGACCGTGAGGTCCACGTCGACGAAGAGGGCTTCATGACCGAGTACGACGAGTGGGACGAAGCGCTTGCCCCGACCCTCGCCGCCAACATCGGGATCGACGCCCTGACCGACGAACACTGGAAGGTCATCAACTTCCTGCGCTCCGACTTCGCCGAAAAGGGCGAGACGGCGACGCTCCGCCGTGTCTCGACGGTGGGAGAGATCCCCACGAAGCAGCTGTTCGAGCTGTTCCCGAAGAAGCCGGCACGCAAGATGGCATACGTCTCGGGGCTTCCCAAGCCTGCGGGCTGCATCTAGAGAGGATTCCCATGACAACCGTTGAAACCTCACCCTCGATCATCCCCGACTTCGGGGACGAGTCCGAGGACCGCAAGATCGCGTTCGTGTGCTCGAAAGGCACCCTGGACATGGCCTATCCGGCGCTGATCATGGCGTCGGGCGCTCTTGAGCAGGGTGTGGAGACCCACATCTTCTTCACCTTCTGGGGCATGGACATGATCAACAAGAAGACCATGGGCCACCTCAAGTTCACTCCTGTCGGCAACACGGCGACCCACATGCCGATGGCGCTCACGCCGCTGCCGGGAATGACCACGATGGCCACCGCCAGGATGCGCAAGCAGATGGCAGCCCTCGACATACCGGACGTACCCACCTTCCTCGAACACCTCTCGGACATGGGCTGCCACCTGTGGGCGTGCAAGATGTCCGTCGACATGTTCGACCTGACCGAGGCGGACATGATCGACCAGCTCGATGGCGTGCTGAACGTCGCCGACTTCATCGAGATCATCGACGGGGCCCAAACGATGTTCATCTGATCCGGTTCCCTCCCGTTCTGCGCAGGAACAGGAGGGTTCTGGACTCGCGGGCTTCGACAGCGGACAATGAAGCGGCAAATCCTCGAGGAGGTCACCGTATGGCGGTCCGTGGTCGCGAGCTCGAAGAGCAGCTCGATGTGTGGGTTGCTCGCGAGATCATCTCGCCGAGCCAGGCCGACGCCATCAGGACGCACGAGGCGACCGAAGCCCCGTCCCACAGCGTTGCGCGAGAGGTGCTCGCATATCTCGGTGCGGTGCTCGTCGGGGTTGCCGGGTTCATCCTCATCGGGCAGTCCTGGGACAACTTCGATGAGGTCTCCCGGATCGTCGTGAGCCTCATCGCGGGCGGGGTCCTCGCAGGCGCCGGGTTCGTACTCGGCTCCACGGACCACCAGGCGACGCGCCGGGCCGGTCAGGTGTCTCTCCTGCTCGCAGCGGCACCCATCGGGTTCGCGATCGGGATGATCACCGACACCATCGTCTCGGACGAGGAACTGTCTGTCCTCGCCGGGTTCACGGGAGCGCTGGTCTTCAGCGTCGCGTGCTACGCACGGTATCGATCCTGGGCCCAGCACACCGCGCTCTTCCTGTCCGCACTCGGAACGACGATTGCCCTCGGCACCCTGATCGAGGGCGACGCGGGATCCTGGGTGATCGGGACGGGTGTCGTCGCCCTCGGCGTCGGTTGGCTCATCGCATCCGTGGGCGACCGGCTCGAGCCAAAGGTCCTCGGCGAGGCATGGGGAGTCGTTGCCCTCGGCATCGGCTCGATCATCGTCGTCGCATCACTCGGATCGACCGACGCGGAAGGTTTGGCGTCCATGGTCCTGTGGATCGCCGTGTCGATCTCCCTCATCGGGATGGGTGTCGCTCGCGATCAGGTCGTGCTACTCGTGGGCGGGGTCCTCGGACTGCTGATCTACATCCCGTGGCTCGTCACTGAGGTGCTCGGCGGAGGTGTGGGCGCGCCGGTCGCGCTGCTCGTCTCGGGTGCACTACTCATCGGGACCGCCGTCCACCTGTCGAGGCGGTCGAGCCAACGGTGATGCCGACGGAGTGGGTCTGGTCGACGCCTCGGGCCCTCAGGTCGTCCGGTCCGCGAGCAGCCCTTCGAGCGCGACCCGAACCATGTCGTCGAAGGTGCGCTCCCTCTCCTCCGACGTGGTCTCCTCCTGCGTGACGAGGTGATCCGAAACCGTGAGCACCGTGAGCGCCCGAGCGCCTTCCTCGTGCGCGATTCCGTACAGGCCCGCCGCCTCCATCTCGACGGCGAGCACGCCCATGCGCTGCCACGTCGCGAGGGCGGTCGCGACCGGGTTGTAGAAGCTGTCGGACGAGTGGACATTGCCCACGTGGACGTCGAGGCCCGCATCGCGAGCGGCGCTCGCCGCAGCACTGAGGAGCTTGAAGTCCGCCGTCGGTGCGAAGTCCCATCCCCCGTAGCGGGCACGGTTGACGCCCGAGTCCGTGCAGGCGCCGATGGCGAGGATCACATCACGCAACTCCACGGTCGGCAGGATGCCGCCGCATGACCCGACGCGGACCAGCCGCTCCACCCCATACTCGGTGACCAGCTCGGTGGCATAGATCGAAGC
>DATHUV010000017.1:0-3190 GCA_035461905.1 Acidimicrobiia bacterium
GCAGGAGTGCAGCGATCCACAGTGCAGGCAGCAACAGCACACCGACGATGATCAGCCACAGTGCCTTGCCGATGAACGCCCCGACGAGCAACCCGAGCCCGATTACCGCTACGGCGGCGGCCAGGTAGTGGACGGGGTCCATGTCCACCCTCGTGAATGCGACGTCGAGCAACGCCATCGTGGCGACGACGATGAGCCCGACAGCGAGGGTGAGTCGCCCGAGCATCGAGCGCTCACGCGGCGGTGGCGGTTCCCATGGCTCGGTCGGACCGGAGTCGGGCTCGCCGTACGCCGGAGGGGCGGGCGGCAGGACCGGTGGGAGCTCGTCCCCCTCGCCCCCTTGAGCGGCATCTTGATACCCGGCGGTGGCGGCAATTCCCGCCTTCTCCGCCGTGGTCGTGGTCTCTGTCATTAGGTCACCTCCGTGGGTGGGATCGGGATTCGATCGATCGGGTTGTTTGGATGTCAGCTCGCCGCGATAGAGCAGGAGGCCCACGACGAAGAGGATCGCGGCCACCACGAGCGTGCCCGAGATGTCGGCGAACTGCGTCAGGACGATCACCGCTGCGGCGCCGACGAGCACGAGACCGAAGATGGTCCCGGCGTCGGACATGTCCACGTGGCCGAGCCAGTTGCTGATGATCGGATCCTCTTGACCCTCGTCGGGAATCACCAGCCATGCCGCGAGGTACACGACGAGGCCGAGGCCGCCGAAGAAGGTCAGGATCAGGAATGCGAATCGGAACCACCAGGGGTTGATTCCCAGGTGCGTCCCGAGCCCTCCGGCGACACCGGTGAGCACGCGGTCGCTGCGCGACCGCTGCAGCCTGGTGGGCCGGGTTGTGCGAGTGCGGGTTGTGTCTGTCATGTTGCCATCATCCGCCAGAATCGGGATCTGTACCATCGGGAACGATCCTCGTGGTACCTGATTTCTCAGGGATGACTCAGGGTCGTCCCGGGTTGTCCGGGAACGAGTGCTGTGACACCATTTCAAGGTATCGACGACCAGGATCCCGTGACCGAAACCCAGTCCGCTCCGCACGACTCCGCTCAACGATCGTTCACATGGCCGTTCCGACGGTCGGGGGACGATCGGATGATCGCGGGGGTCTGTGGTGGCATAGCTGAGAGGGTCGGTGTCCACACCATCTACGTGCGAGCGGCGTTCGCGTGTGTCGCCCTCGCAGGCGGTGTCGGTCTCGTCGCCTACGCCCTTGCGGCCCTGATCGTTCCGAATGAGGTTGCCACATCCGGGGCGATGGCCCCTGAACCGCACGGGCGTCGCGCCACGAAGGCACAGATGATCGGCCTCGGGTCGATGTTCATCGCCGTGATGCTGTTCCTCCAAGGTGTCGGGATCTGGTTCGGGGCCTTCGTCTGGCCTGCGACGCTCGTCATCTTCGGCCTCGCCATCGCGATCGATACGTCGGGGATCAACTACGAGAAATCGCTCGAAGGCATCACCGGCACATCCGGTGGACGTCGGTCGTGGTGGCTCGTTGTCGGCGGCCTGGTGATGATGGTCGCCGGGCTGGTCGTCGTGCTCTCCTCGCTGGAGAACCTCCAGGCACTCGGGGTTCTCACCCTCGCGCTCATCGCCGCCGTTGCCGGGTTCATGATCGTCGCAGGCCCGTGGCTGTGGTCCCTCGTCGAGGACCTCCGGACCGAGCGCCGGGCCCGCATCCGCTCCGAGGAGAAGGCGGAGATGGCGGCTCACCTCCACGACTCGGTCCTGCAGACACTTGCGCTGATCCAACGCACCGACGACCCGAAGCGGATGGTCACGCTCGCCCGATCCCAGGAGCGAGAACTGCGATCATGGCTGTTCGACGAGGGGTCCGCCGACACCAGAACCCTGCGCGGAGCACTCGCGGACGCGGCGAACCGGGTGGAGGAGGCCCACGACGTCCCCGTGTCGGTGGTCGTCGTCGGCGAGAGCGAGCTGCCAAGGGAGCTTCAGCAGGCCCTCGTCGGTGCCACCACCGAAGCGATGATGAACGCGGCGAAGCATTCCGGTGCGGACCGCGTCTCGGTGTTCGCCGAGGCGGGCAACGGCACCGTTGACGTGTTCATCACCGATCAGGGATCCGGCTTCGACCCTGCCGCCGTCGGGGCAGATCGAAGGGGACTCGTCGAATCGATCAGGGGGAGGATGCAGCGCCACGGTGGATCTGCGACGATCGACTCGGAGATCGGTGTCGGAACGGAGATCCACCTCACCATGTCCGGAGGCAGCCCAATGAACGGGGAGACCACATGACCAGCGTGTACCTCGTCGACGACCACCGCATCTTCCTCACCGGCGTTCGGGCTGAGCTCGAGGATGGCTTCGACGTCCTCGGATCGTCCTACGACGTCGACCACGCCGTCGACGAGATCCGGGCGATGAAGCCCGACGTTGTCCTCGTCGACGTCCACATGCCGGGGGGCGGCGGGGTGACGGTGGTGTCGAACATCCACCAGACCAACCCCGACATCCGCTTCCTCGCCCTTTCCGTGTCGGATGCGCCAGAGGACGTGATCGCGATGATCCGGGCGGGCGCGAGGGGTTACGTGACCAAGTCGATCTCGCCCGTCGAGCTCACGGACGCGATCACGAGGGTGGCTGAGGGTGAAGCCGTGTTCTCTCCATCCCTCGCCGGATTCGTGCTCGAGGCGTTCTCACGGTCGGTTCCCGTCGCCGAGGATCCCGAACTCGACGCGCTCACACCACGCGAGCAGGAGGTCCTTCGCCAGATTGCGAGGGGCTACGCCTACAAACAGATCGCCCGCAGGCTCGACATCTCGGTCAAGACTGTCGAGACCCACGTGTCGTCGGTCCTGCGCAAGCTCCAGCTCTCGAATCGTCACGAGCTGGCGCGATGGGCGAGCGACCGCAGGATCGTCTAGGAACGGGTCCGCCGTTCAGGCGAGCGTTGCGACCAGGACGGCCTTGATCGTGTGGAGCCGGTTCTCGGCCTGGTCGAACACGATGGACCTGCTCGACTCGAAGACCTCGTTGGTGACCTCGAGGCCGTTCGGCATGTTCGTGGCCTCCATCATCTCCTTTCCGACGACCGTGTTCGTGTCGTGGAAGGCCGGGAGGCAATGCATGAACCCGGCGTCCGGGTTCCCGGTGCGTTCGAACAGTGCTGCGTTGACCTGATAGTCCTTGAAGTCGGCGACACGGTCGTTCCACACGTCTTTCGGC
>DATHUV010000018.1:0-29119 GCA_035461905.1 Acidimicrobiia bacterium
GAAGTCGGCTGAGGCGGTCCCTGTCGTGGATCGCAGGGACTTCAACGCCGAGATCGCCGCCGCATCGCCCACGATCGCCCCGGACCGATAGCCGGTCATGCCGGACCGCTTCGACAACGACAGGTAGACGAGTACGTCGGACATGGCGTCACCTGCGACCTGGAGCACCGATCCAGGCCCTTCGGGGAAGACCTCGTCCTCGTAGGTGTCGGCGTAGCACTCGTCGGACAGCAGCAGGGCACCGGAGCTTCGGGCCGCACCTACGAGATCCTCGAGGTCGTCGAGGGAGGTCACCGACCCTGTCGGGTTGTGCGGGGTGCACGTCCACACGAGCGCGGCCCGCTCCCACGCCTCGGGAGGTATGTCCGACGCCCTCATCACGAAGTCACCGGAGAGCACCACCCTGTGGAGCTCCGCTCCGGCGAACATGGCTCCCCTCTCGTACACCGGGTACCCCGGTGAGGGGAAGACGACGAGATCGCGGGCGTCGCGATCCACGAAGGCGAGCGGTGTCGAGAAGATCGCTTCCTTGGAACCGCTCGTGGGAATGACCTGGGTTGCCGGATCGATGCTGACACCGTGACGACGCCACAAGTAGTCGGCCACCGCGACCCGCAACTCCTCCTTGCCTGCCGTCGTCGGATACTGGCTGATCTCGGGCACACCCTCGCGAAGGGCGTCAGCGATGAACGACGGGGTCGGTTCGATGGGGTCGCCGATGGAGAAGTCGACGACCGGTAACCCTGCGCGGCGGCGTGCCGCTGCACGTTCCTGGACCGTGGCGATCGGGTAGTTGCCGAGTTGCTCGAGCACCGGATTCATGCGCATGTCGGCACGGTACCGCATCGCCGGGAATCGTTCGCCACATGCGCCCATAGGATCCCTGCCATGACGACCACCGGCTATCGCATCGTCTACACCCTCCTCGGGCTCGCATTCGCTGGGGTGATCGCCGGTGCGATCTTCCTCATCCCCGCAGGCGACCCCGCGATCCTGCCCGACGCCGTCGAGTCGTTCGCACCGGGTGAAGGTGACCTCGTCGTCCAGCCGATCAAGGTCGTGCTCGACCTCAAGGCGGGCTACGACGCCCGCTTCGTCATCGACGGCATCTCGATCCCGCCGGATCAGGTCGACAGCATCCTCGAGACAGGACGACATCAGTTCGAACCCGGTTCCGGCAAGGCCATCGAGCGATGGACACCCGGTGAGCACACGGTGGTCGCCACCTACACCGGTGGAGCGAACAACACCGACGTCGGAACCATCGTCTGGACGTTCCGGATCCAATGACTCGAAACCCATGATCCCGCATTGGTGATCATGGGGATCCCGGCCAACTCGCAAGGAACACACGGTGACAGACAGCTACACCTACGATCCGGATGCTTGGCATCCGGTAGTCGCCGGGCTGGTCGCCGGTGCAATCGCAGCCATCGTGGCAGGGATCCTGTCCGCGATCCTCCGCAGCCCGGACGAGGTGGTTGCCAACAGCCTGACGGTTGCGCTCACGTCGCTGGCCCTCGGAGTCGTGGCCGGAGCACTGTGGCGTCGCATCCGCCTCGCTGACAACGCACGGCGCCTCTTCGGATGGACCATGGCCGGGGGTTGGCTCGTCTCGATGCTCGCCGTCACGATCGTCGACCAGACGGTCCTCTCGAACCTCGTCGCGTACGCAGCCCCGATCGCGGCGATCATCTTCATCACGCTTGCGTTCCTCATACCGATCCTGTCGACGGTCACGGCTCCACTGTGGATCGTTGTCGTAGCCGTCCTGGCAGCACTCGCCCTGGGCATCGGGCTGTTCGGACGCGGCAACGTCGCCTCCGGCGAGCTCTCCCTCGACGACCTCGACACCGTGACGACGACCACGGTGCCATCGACGTCAGTGACGACCACAACGCTCGATGGGGAACCGGCCGACACGAGCACATCGACGACTACGGAGACGACGACGGTCCCGCCGATCTCGGGCACGCTCGCCATCCCCGAGGACCTCGCCGCCAGCTACACGATCGTCACCGGGCTGGCCACCTACTCGGTCGAGGAGCGACTCCAGGGCCTCTCGACACAGGGGGTCGGAACCACGGATCAGATCTCGGGGACCGTCTCCCCCACGGGTCCGTACACATTCACGATCGACCTCCAGTCGTTCACTTCGGACCAGAGCCGGCGCGACTCGCGGGTTGTCGGATGGTTCGCAGAGTTCCCCGAGGGGACCTTCTCGGGTGAGTCGTTCGCCCTCCCCGACGCCGCCGAGGTCGGCGAGATCGTGACGTTCGACATCGACGGCGACATGACCGTCAACGGCATCACGGAACCGGTCACGTGGGCGATCGAGGCACGGCTCGAAGCCGACGGGAGCATCTCCGTCGCAGGAGAGACCTTCATCGTGTTGTCCGAGTTCGACGTACCCGTCGTCACGGAAGGGTTCGTAGAGATGGAGGACGGTGCGACGATCGAGGTCGTGTTCTCCGCAGTTCCGTCGCCCTGAGCCGAGCCACGTCGCATTCAGGACTCGAGGTACTCCGATCCCCGTTCGAGGAGCTCGATGAATCCGGCCTCGTCGAGGACGGGCACGCCGAGGCTCTCGGCCCGTGCGAGCTTGCTCCCGGCGTTCTCACCAGCGATGAGTGCATCGGTCCGTGACGACACGGATCCCGTGACCTTCCCGCCCCGGTCGGTCACCGCACGGCCAGCGGACTCCCTGGTGAATCCGGGGAGTGTCCCTGTGATGACGACGGTCACACCCTCCATCGTCCTCGGGAGATCCGATGTGTCGGCCGGAGCGTCCTCGAGCGACACGCCCGCAGCTCCCAGCCTCTCGATCAGGTGAAGGTTGTCGGGATCCCGGAACCACTCCGTCACCGAACGAGCGATCTCGGGGCCGATGCCGTCGATCGCCTCGATGTCGGAGGTGGATGCCGAGGCGATCTCATCCATGGATCCGAAGCTCGAGGCGAGGACACCCGCAACCGTTCCACCGACGTGGTCGATGCCAAGGCCGAAGATGAGCTTCGCAAGGGGCCGGCCCTTCGATGCCTCGATCGCGTTGACCAGGTTCGACGCCGACGTCTCCTTCCATCCCTCGAGGGGGAGGAGATCGTCGACGGTGATCCGATAGATGTCGGCGGGATCGGAGATCATCCGCCGCGTCAGGAGCATGTCGATCGTTCGATAGCCGAGGCCCTCGATGTCCATCGCCCCACGGGACACGAAGTGCGCCAGGTACTCCCGCAACCTGCTCGGACATTCGTATCCGCCCGTGCACTTCGCCTTCGCCTGGCCCTCCGGCAGGACGATCGGGTTGCCGCAGAACGGACATCGCTCCGGCATGGTCCAGGGCTTCGTGCCCTTCGGGCGCAGCTCGATGACCGGGCCGAGCACTTCCGGTATGACATCGCCTGCCCGCCGCACGACCACGGTGTCCCCGGGCCTCACGTCCTTCCGGCGCACCTCACCCTCGTTGTGGAGCGTGGCGTTCGTGACAGTCACGCCACCGACGAACACGGGTTCCATAACCGCGTACGGCGTGACCGCCCCTGTTCGCCCCACGTTGATCCGGATCTCGTGGAGCAGGGTCGCCTTCTCCTCGGGGGGCAGCTTGTACGCGATCGCCCACCGTGGCGATCGGGCGGTGAACCCGACCTCGACCTGCTCGGCGATCTGATCGACCTTGACGACGATCCCGTCCGTTTCGTAGTCCCGATCGTGCCTGTGCGCCGTCGCCTCCTCGATGTACCGCACGACTCCCTCGTAGTCGGCCACCACGGCGTTGGCGGGGTTGATCCGCAGCCCGAGGTCCGATAGCCACTGCATCTGCTCGCTGTGGGAGGCCATCTGCGGACCACCCTCGATGTACCCGAGTTGGTAGATCCACACCGCGAGGTTGCGTTGAGCCGTCTTGGCAGGGTCCTTCTGCCTCACCGACCCTGCTGCCGTGTTGCGCGGGTTGATGTACGGCCGCTCCCCCGCCTCGGCCTGGCGCTCGTTCAGGGCGGCGAACTCCGACACGGGGAGGTAGATCTCGCCGCGCACCTCCATGATCGGTGGTGCGCCGTCTCTCAATTGGAGCGGCACGGAGCGGATCGTCCGGACGTTTGCCGTCACGTCCTCACCGACGACGCCGTCGCCTCGGGTCGCGGCCCGGACGAGGACGCCGTCCTCGTAGGTGATCGACACCGCGAGGCCATCGATCTTCAGTTCACACACGAAGCCCGACGGTTCACGACCGAGTACCGATGTCAACCGCGTGTGCCATGCATCGAGCTCATCGACGGCCATCGCGTTGTCGAGCGAGAACATCCGCAATCGATGGGCGACCTCTGCGAAGGTTCCGACCGGCTCGTCCCCTACCCGCCTCGTCGGCGAGGCCGAGGAAACGACCTCGGGGTGCTCACTCTCGATGGCCGTGAGCTCCTTGTAGAGCAGGTCGTAGGCGTTGTCGTCGATGATCGGGGCGTCGAGCACGTGGTAGCGGTAGTTGTGCTCGTTCAGCTCCGCGAGCAGCTCCTTGTAGCGTTTCTCAATGTCCGACATCGGCTCCGACATTCGGCCTCCTCGGCGTGCACGCTACCTGACGGCCATGTCAGAAAACCGGTCCGTGAGGATCGTCCCTCCACCGAGGACGTACTCGCCGTCGTAGGCGACGAGGGTCTGACCGGGTGCGGGACGGGGCTGGCGGTCGGAGAATCGGAAGATCCAACGGTCGTCCTCACGCGCCACGACAGCAGGCACGGGGTCGCCGCGGTACCGGACCTTGACGGCAACCAGATCCCCATCGGCGAGCGGTTCGTTGGTGAAGGCCATCTCCCCCACGATGCATCCGTCCGTCAGGAGGTCCTCATACCGTCCAATCGTGATGCGCTGCTGGCGAGGCTCGATATCGACGACGTACCGGGCATCGCCGAGGGCGACGCCGAGGCCCTTCCTCTGCCCGATCGTGAACGATGCGGTCCCGTCGTGGCGTCCGACCACGTTCCCATCGACATCGATGACTTCGCCCGGATCGGACACTCCGTCGACGTGTCCCCTGAGGAAGTCCCTGTAGTCACCCGACGTCACGAAACAGATGTCCTGGGAGTCCGGCTTGGACGCGGTCCGGAGGCCGAGATCCCTGGCGCGCTGACGAACGTCGCCCTTGGTCATCTCCCCGACCGGAAGCCTGACGCGCGCGAGTGCCTTCTGATCGAGCATGTGGAGCACATACGACTGGTCCTTGGTGCCGTCGACCGCCATGCGAAGGCGATGGATCCCTTCGTGCTCCTCGATGCGCGCGTGGTGGCCGGTGACGAGCACGTCACAGCCGAGTTCATCGGTGCGGTCGAGCAGCGCGCGGAAGCGAACCTTGCGATTGCATTCGATGCACGGGTTCGGCGTCAGGCCATCGAGGTAGTCCCTTGCGAAGGGCTCGACCACCGCTTCGGTGAACTCGTCCACGTAGTCGAGCACGTAGTACGGGATGCCGAGCTGAGCCGCAACCCGTCGCGCATCCTCGGCGTCGGACAGGGTGCAGCAACCCGCGACAGGCATCTGCCCGTCAGCACCCTCCCACTGCTTGAGCGTGACACCGACGACGTCGTAGCCCGCATCGAGCATCAGGGCGGCGGCCACCGAGCTGTCGACACCGCCCGACATCGCAACGAGGGCCCTCACGCGGGCACCAGACCGTCGATGACCGCGGCAACGGCGCGGGCTGCCCGCTCACCCTCACCCGGTGCGGTGTCCCATCCGAACGAGAAGCGGACGCAGCTTGCCGCCTCCTCTGTCGTCATCCCCATGGCGGTGAGGACGTGGCTCGGTTCGACGGCGCCCGACTGGCACGCCGACCCTGCGGCGGCGAACACACCTTCCTGATCGAGCCTGATGAGGATCGTCTCCGCGCGGATGCCGGGGAATCGGACGTGGGAGAAGTGCGGCATGCGGGGCGACCCTGCACCGTTCACGACGAGTCCCGTGACGAAACGCCCGAGCGTCGCCTCGAATGCGTCACGTTCGGCACCGACGACCGACTCGAAACGGCCACGCTCGCGTTCGACGGCCTCCATCGCTGCGACCATGCCGACGATGCCTGGAACATTCGACGTTCCGGCCCGTCGGCCGGCCTCCTGTCCCCCGCCATGGACGATCGGGTCGATGCGCACACCCGGGGCCGTGGCGAGGAGCCCGACACCTGTCGGTCCGCCGAACTTGTGTGCCGAGAGGCTCAGGAGATCGGCTCCGGTGCTCGCGAGCGACGTCGGCGAGCCGACGAATGCCTGGACAGCGTCGGTGTGGAAGATGGCGTCGGGTGCTCGCTCCCTCACGACCGCGACAAGCTCCGGGATGGGTTGGAGCGTCCCGATCTCGTTGTTCGCAGCCATCACCGAAACGACCGCTGTATCGGGACCGACGACAGACTCGACGTGCTCGGGAGTCACGATGCCATCACGGCCACAGCCCGCTTCACTCACGGTGTACCCGTGACGCTCGAGGGCGTGCGCCGCACCACCTACGGCCTTGTGCTCGATCGCCGACACGACGATGTGTCGCCGACCGCTCGTGCCGGCAGCTCCCGACACGGCGAGGTTGTCGGATTCCGTCCCGCCCGATGTGAAGACGATGTCGTGGGGTCGCTCTATGCCCAGGATGGCTGCAGCTCGCTCGCGCGCGTCTTCGAGGGCGTTCTTCGCACGCTGTGCGACGGCGTGGGTGCCTGAGGCATTCCCGAAGGAGGACGTCCACGCCGTCGTGACGGCTTCGATGGCCTCGGGTCGCATGGCCGTCGTTGCGGCATGATCCAGATAGAACGCACTCCCGTCTGGCTGATGCACCATCTTCACTCCGTCCCGATCAGGTCGAGGAGCCAGTTTCGCACGGTTGCCTCGTATCGGATCTGGTCGATGTTCCAGAGGTCCGTGTGGCCGCCCTGTTCGAATCTCGTGAAGGTCACTCGGTCACCCACGGCGTCGGCGAAGTCCCTGGTTGCGTCGGGGTCGCTGACCGTGTCCTCTCCCCCGACCATGATGAGCATTGGCACGTCGAACTCATCGACGCGTTTGGTCTGGTCGAGATCCCTCCAATCCACACCGAACCGCACGGTCGCGAGACGTCGTCCGAGCCATCCCACGGCTCGCGACGTTCCCGCGTCACCGGACCAATTCCTCACGACCTCCTCGAAGTCGATGACGGGAGAGTCGTAGATGACGCCTCGCACGGCGGCGATCTGATCCGACTCGTGGAGGAACATCGATACGACACTCGCACCGAAGCCCGACCCGACGATGACGAAGTCCCGCGCTCCCCGTCGCTGCCCGAGCGCGATCGCAGCGTCGACATCCATCCACTCCTCGAGCCCCCACAGGCGCATGCCTCCGTCACTGGCCGTCGCCCCGACGTCGTTTCGGTACGCCATCACCATGACGGGATACCCCGCCTCGACCAGGCTGGGAATGATGCGAAGCGACTCGGGGAGCCGCTCGTCCCCTCGACCGTGGACGAATAGGATCCACGTCGACCTCCGGCCGTCGATGAACCAACCCGGATGCGGCCCGATGTCGGCCGGGATGACGAGGTCCTCGTACCCGAGGCTGTGCGACGTCAAGGGGTCACCGGTGAACGCATCGATGTCCATCCTGACGACATCGCCGGTCGACGCCTCTCCCTCGAGCATGCGGACTCCGCGCTCGACGGTGTCATCCGTGATCCGCACGATGGTCGACACCTGTGCGTAGGTATCGGATCCGCGCATCCCCCACACGCCTTCGCGAACGGTCTCGGGTGCTCTGGGAAGGACCACGCGACCCGCTTCCATGGACAGGACTTCGAACTCGAGACCATCGGCGTGGCTCGAGGGGATTAGGAACTCCGAGCGAATGGCATTTGCGTGGAACCACGATGCCGCCACCCAGACCACTGCGACCACGGCAATGACGCCGACGGCGACGCGAAGCGTCCAAATGGGGAAGGTTCGTGCCATGGACCACGAGGGTATCCCGGTGATCGATGTTCGGCGTGCCGGGCACGCTCGTCGGATCGAACCTCGACTTCACTCAGGCCACGCGCATGGCGGTGGTCAAGAGCCGGTGAACTCGGGCTTCTGCTTGTCGATGAATGCGCGAACCCCGATCCTCGCATCGTTCGTCATGAACACCCTGGCGAACTGTTCCGCCTCGATGGCGAGCCCCTCCTCGAGTGTGCGATCGAATCCGCGGTCGACGGCGCGCTTGACGGCGCTGTAGGCGACGGTCGGCCCTGCCGCGAACCGCCGGGCATCCTCCATGGCGGCATCCATCAAATCGTCGTCGGGGACGACGCGATCGGCGATGCCCAACCTCTCCGCTTCGGATGCTGTGACGTGTCGTCCCGTCAGGCACAGTTCCTTGCACCGCTGCGGGCCGACCAATCTCGCGAGACGTTGCGTACCGCCCGCGCCGGGGATGATCCCGAGCAGGATCTCCGGCTGACCGACCTTCGCGCCCTCGGCGAGGTAGCGGAAGTCGGCGCCCATGGCGAGTTCGAGGCCGCCACCGAGTGCGTAACCCCGAATGGCGGCGATCGTCGGTTTGTGGAGATTCTCGAGGCGCAATGCCGCCTCGGACAGACCCGACGCCGCGCGCTCCTTCGCTCCCGAGTCGAACGCCTCCTGGAAGCCCGTGATGTCGGCACCGGCCGCGAAGTGCGGTGTACCGGTGATCACGACCGCACGGATGCTCGGATCCTCGGCGAGGCCAATCGCTTCATCGATGTCTGCGATCAGGGCCGGGTTGAGTGCATTCACCGGCGGGCGATTCAGGGTGATGACGGCAACGGCGCCATCGGTGGCGTACTCGACGAGTTCCACGCGGTGTCCTCCAAGGTTCGGTCGGGCTGCTCGACACCGAGGCTACCCGGTCACCCGGATCCGGTGTCGTCGTTCAGGTCGTTCACGACCGACTCAGGACATCGTCTGCCGCGCTCCACGGATCGATCTCACGGGCGAAGACCCTCGCGAGCATCCCCGAGTCGGATTCGGCGTGGAGGTCGCCGAGGATCTGGCGGCGAATGGCCGCAGCCACCTCGCGTGCGGCGCGCCTGGCGCGTCGCACCCCCAGTTCACCGGAGTCGGCGAGATGTCGACGGTGCGACCGGATCGCCTCCACCAGGTCGTCCGTGCCGTGGTCGTCGATTGCGATCGTGGTGACAATGGGCGGCATCCATGGGAGCTGTGGACCGGTCGCGAGCATCGTGGACAGGTCGTGGACCGTCTGGTCCGCGTCGGGCCGGTCGGCCTTGTTGACCACGAGCACGTCCGCGATCTCGAGGAAGCCCGCCTTGCTCGCCTGGACGGCATCCCCCCATCCCGGGCTCACAACCACGACCGTCGTGTCCGCGGTCGAGGCGACCTCCACCTCGGACTGGCCGACGCCAACCGTCTCGATGACGATCTCGCCGAAACCGAGGCCGTCGAGTGCCGACACGATCGAGGGGGTCGAGTCCGAGATGCCCCCGAGCGCACCCCGGTTGGCGACAGACCGAATGAACACACGGTCGTCACCCGCGTGCTCGGCCATGCGAATACGGTCACCGAGGATCGCACCGCCGGTGAACGGGCTCGATGGATCCACAGCGACGACCGCCAGGCGACCCGACCCTTCGACGAGCCTTGGGATGAGGTTGGCCACGAGGGTCGACTTGCCCGCTCCGGGTGCACCCGTGATTCCGGTTGTTGCGGCTGACCCGGAGGACCGATACAAGGAGGCGAAGAGGTCCCGGCCGATGGTCGTGCGGTTCTCGACGTGGGTGATGATGCGAGCGATGCCACGCGTATCCCCGCCAAGGGCGGCTGCGAGCAGGTCGGCGTCGTCCACGGGGAGGACGATAGACCGGTGGGCCCCGATGGGCGGTGTTCGAGTCCCGCTCGTGCCCGTCAACCGGTTGCGATGACCTCGGTCACACCGGGTACCCGGTCCTTGAGGATGCGCTCGATGCCCGCCGTCACAGTGGTCTCGGAGATGGGGCATCCGCCACAAGCGCCGACGAGTTGGAGATTGACCGTTCCGCCGTTCGTGCCGAGCAGGATCATGTCCCCACCATCGGCCTGGAGGGCGGGTCGGATGTATTCGAGCGTCGCTTCGAGCGCGTCACGATCGATGTTCGATTCCCCGTCCTTCGGCTTATCCGAGGGCGAGGCGATCTCGATGATGCTGCCTTCGATGTTCATCGTCGCGCTCCTGTGCCGGGATGGTACCGGACGCCGGTTACCACGTTACCAACCCGGCGGTAGTGGTAAATGTTCCGCTTCTGGTCACGGACGGTCAGCGCGGCCATGGGCGGTCGATCAACGGCCCGAACGGGTGCGGGCCCTCGAGCGGGAAGACGACGATTCCCGAACGCGACATCCTGACGATCCACGTGCCTTCGGAAACCGCAGCTGCCGGAACACCATTCACGCGAAGGATCGCCGTCCCGTCGACAATCACCTCGAACTCGAACCTCTCCCAGTCGAGACCGACGATGACTTCGTCCGGAACGAGGCCGTCGGAGCGAAGCGTCTCGGTACCCGTGTAGTAGTGCTCGAGGATCTCGGTGTGGGTCGCACCGTCGTCCGCCATGATCCGGGCCCCCCACTGGCTCATACCGACACCGTGGCCCCATCCCTCGCCCGTGATCACGACCTGATCGCGATCGATGCGGTCCTCCGCAGGAAGCACAAGATCGATACCTCGTTGCGGCACGGATACGTGCTCGATGTCGAAGGTATACGAGAGGAGGGGCTCGGGGAGGCGTCCACCGTCCGCCCTCTTCGCAGGAAGCGCACCGGGGTACAACTCGTCGCCGTGGCGGTTGAACGTCCCTTTCAGGGCAGGAGCGAGGATGCTGTCCGTACCCCCTTCGGTCGACACGGTGATCGTCGTCCTTCCCTCTCCCTCGACGGGGTCGTCGACGACGAGTCCGTTGAGGGACCCTCCGACGTCGAGGCCATCTGCACGCAGGATCTGGACGAACTGCTCCGCACCGAGCTCGACGGACCACCGCGCGTACGGCGCTCGACCGACCTCGGGTGAGTCCACCGCCTGGAGGTAGGGCACGGGCGCAGACGCCCACACATCCTGGTTTGAACGGGACCGGCTCCCGACCATCGAGCCGTACACGGCCTCGATCGGTCGCCCGTTGTACAGCACCAGTTCGTTGCGGGTCGACTGGACCGCGAGGCGCCACCTGTCGCCAGCCTCACCCTCGACGTACTGCACTCCCCTATACACCTGGCAACGGTTGGACGCGCAGATGTCGAACTCATAACGGGCGGCGTCGCCTGCACGGCCGCCGTTGAGGCGGTACGTGAGGTACGTCCGTGCGGCGACGGCCTGGGCTGCAAGGGCCTCCTGGTTCCACAAGAACGGCATCTCCGCGATGCCCTCGAGGTACTGATCGATCGACGCCCGCTCTGTGAAGGCGAGACCGTCTGCGTGTCGGGTGAAGGTGACGGGCCCTCGGTAGCGGCGGCCATCGATCTCGAATCGCGTATCCGCATCACCGACGAGCTCGACCGACACGATCGATGCAGCCTGGTCCGACGCCATCGCAGATGGCGCACCAGCGAAGACCGATCCGACCAAGGCAACCACAACACTCACCACGATGACGAGTGCGCGCATGAGCTCCCTCACGATCGGCTGATGCTCGCGCCAAGCCCTGCGAGCTTGTCGACGAAGCCGTCATACCCACGGTCGACATGGTGGGCCTCTGTGATCACGGTCTGCCCGTCAGCGCGCAGCGCAGCGATCGTCAAGGCGGCTGCGGCCCTTATGTCACAGCCATCGACCTCGCACCCGGAAAGGCCTTCGACACCGCGGATGACGACGTGCTGGCCATCCGCATGGATCTCTGCGCCCATTCGGTTGAGCTCCCCGAGGTACCGGAACCGGCCGCTGTAGATGTTCTCGGTGACGAGAGAGGTTCCACTCGCCGTCGAGAGGTAGGCAACCATCTGGGGATGCATGTCGGTGTGGAATCCGGGGAACGGAAGCGTCGCGACATCGACGGCGGTGGGTCGGTCGGGTCCCTCGACCGTGATCGTGTTCTCCGTCGTCTCGATGTTGCAGCCGGTGGCCGCCAGCTTGGAGAGCTCCATTCGCAGGTGCTCAGGGCGGCAGTCCGTCACGGTCACGCGACCACGACTCATCGCTCCGGCAACGAGATAGGTACCGGCCTCGAGGCGGTCTGGCACGGTGCGATGCGTTGCAGGTTCGAGCATCGAAACCCCGTGGATCTCGATCGTCGAGGATCCGGCTCCGTCGATCTTCGCGCCCATCTTCCGCAGGAACTCGGCGAGATCGGTGAGCTCGGGTTCGCGAGCCGCGTTCCCGATGACCGTCGTTCCGGTGGCGAGGACGGCGGCAAGCAAGAGGTTCTCGGTGGCACCGACGGAAGGGATCTCGAGGAAGACCTCGGTGCCGTGCAATCCTTCGGGGGCGGTGCCGTGGAGGACGCCATGGCGAAGCTCGAACTGGGCACCCATCGCCTCGAGGCCGTGAACGTGGAGGTCGATGGGGCGCGACCCGAAATCGTCGCCACCCGGCAGCGCCACGTTGGCCTCGCCGGTCCTGGCTAGGAGGGCGCCGAGGACAAGGATCGAGGCTCGCATCTGTCGAACGAGGTCGAGGGGAGCCTCTGGATTCGGGTCCTGAGGCACGGTCACCGCGAGCGTCGTACCGCTTCTCGTGCACGTTGCGCCGACGTGCTCGAGGACACGACCCATGATGTCGACGTCGAGGATGTTCGGGACGTTCTCGATCGTGTGCTCCCCGGGAGCAAGGAGGGTCGCCACCATGTGCTTGAGGACGGCGTTCTTGGCACCCAGCACCGCCACCGTGCCATCGAGCGGTGTCCCACCACGGACGAAGATCTCATCGGACATCGCACCGAGGTTACGGCGACCGGTCGGTAGGGCCGGTCATTCCGCGTCGGGTCCCGGTCCAGGGGGCCCGTGACCGCCGTGTCAGCCGACGGGCTCGACGGACGGGAATACGACGTCCGCGTGGTCCTCCCACGACGCGTTCGGGCCCCGAAGCTCGACTGCGATCGCGGTGGATCCGTCGACCGGGACGAGCACGTGCCACATGTCGCCCGTCGAATGGCGTCCCCACGACCTGATGGCGCCACCGACCTGTCGCTCGGTACGGATGAGCGACCCCTCGTCGACGTCATCGAGGAGCGCCCAGAACGCCTCGACGACCTCATCGGGAGGAACGGGCCACGTACCTCCGGCAGCCGTGACGATCGCCTCCATGTCGACGACGCTCGCCGTGAGGAACGTGTCGTCGACGGCCAGATCGTGGTGGAACGAAACGTGGGAGGCTCCGATCTCGTCCCCCCAACCCGCAGGGACATCGATACAGAACGCCTCGGTGCACACGCGATCGATCGGTTCGACCTCCGGTGCGGCGGGCCCTGACGAGCATGCGGCAGCGACGAGGACGAGGACCGACGCGATGGCCACGGCATAGGGACGCATTGAGTCGAGGGTAGGCCCACCCGATGGAGTCGGCAGCGGGTGGATCCTCAGGGACATCGCGGACGCGGAGAACACTACGCTCGGCCGGTCAGCGGAGGAACAACGTGCGCGTCGTCATCGGGTCTGATCACGCCGGCTTCGAACTCAAGCAACATCTCGTCGAACACCTCCGAGCGACTGGTCACGTGGTCACCGATCTCGGTACCGACTCGCTCGAGCCCGTCGACTACCCGGACATCGCCGCATCGGTTGGTCGGTCTGTCGTTGCGGGTCAGGCAGAGCGCGGAATCATCGTCTGTGGTTCCGGCGCGGGCGCCTCGATTGCGGCGAACAAGATCACCGGAGTCCGCAGCGCGGTCGCTCACGACCACTACACGGCGCATCAGGCGGTAGAGCACGACGACATGAACGTCCTTGCGCTCGGTGCGAGGGTCATCGGGGTCACCACGGCAACCGATCTCGTCGACGCGTTCCTCTCCGCGACGTTCTCCGGTGAGGAACGCCACGCACGACGCCTTCGCAAGGTCGTCGAACTGGATCGCAACCGCGGATGAGCTCTCGGCGGGGATGACATGCTGACAGATCCACCACCGTCTGACTCGATCTGGGCAGCAGGGTGCGTTGTGACCCGGCCCGGGCGCGACGGTCAGCCCAGGTACCTGATCGTCCACCGGCCCGCGTACGACGATTGGACCCTGCCGAAGGGCAAACTCGACGCCGGAGAGACGTTCCTGGAGGGTGCCATCCGCGAGACCTTCGAGGAGACAGGGTTCAAGGCGGAGAACCCACGGCTCATCGGAACCATCGGCTACGACACGTCGAACGAGAACCCGAAGGTCGTTCGATGGTGGCTGGGTCAGTCGGCGGGCGGCAAGTTCGCACCGAACACCGAGGTCGACCGTGTCAAGTGGGTTCGATTCGCCAAGGGCCAGAACTGGTTGACGTACCGCAATGACAGGGAAGTCCTCGATCGCGCGAACGACATGCAGCTCGAACGGTCGGCCGGCATCGTCTACCTCGTCCGCCACGGATGGGCCGGACATCGCGCACGGGTGACCAACGACGACTGGAGCCGACCACTCGACGAGCGCGGGCTCCGACAGCGTGACGCCCTCCTGCAGGTGCTCCAGGCCCATCCCCTCACGAGGATCGGGTCTTCCGACTACACCCGTTGCATCGAGACCGTCCGACCCCTCTCGGACCGTATGGGAATACCTCTCGAGTCCGAGACCGCCCTCGTCGAGGGTTCCCATCCCCACCGCCTGGTCGCCCTCGTCAACGAGCTCCAGGGCGAGGCCGCCGTCCTTTGCACACACGGCGACGTCATCAGCAACCTCGTGGGCCACTTGTTCGCCTCTGGTGTCCCGATGGATGGCGAGATGATGTGGAAGAAGGGTTCGATCTGGGAGCTGCGCACGGTCGAGGGCAGGGTCGTGTCCGGTCGCTACGTGCCCCCGCCAGCCTGAGCAACCACACGATCGAGCCACCCAACGACCGCATCGACCGCCGTGCCCATCGTGTCATCGAGCGTGAGACCCGTGCGCTTGAGCGGCACGAACGAGTGGTCCCCCGATTCGATGATCACGACCTCACCACGGGGCACGGAACGAGCCACCTCTGTGATGAGCTCGACGGGTCCCATCGCGTCACGGGAGCCGGAGATGAACAGTTGCGGCACCTCGAGCGTGACGAGGTGGTCAGTCGGTCTCGGCTCGGCTTCACCGATCGGCACGAGCGGGTATCCGAGATAGGCCACGCCGGACACCCGACACCGCGCGAGCGCCGCGAGGTGGCCTCCGACGCGCCCGCCCATCGACTTGCCGGCGAGGACGGTCATCGGCACCATGGCCTCCATCTCCCTGGCCACACACTCGTGGACATCGATCAGCTTTTCGAGCCTGTCGGGTGCCCGACGCCCAGCGGCCATGTATGCGTAGTCGAAGGTCAGGACGGACACACCGCATCCCACCAGCAGGTCGCGCATCGCGGCCATCCACGCGTGCTGCCGACCAGCACCCGCACCGTGCGCAAGGACGATGCCGATGGAACTCGCTGGCACGAGTTCGAGTGTGCTGGGCACGGCGCCATGGGGCGTGTCGATGTCGATGTCCATGGCGCCCACCTCCAGTGGCACCACGGTAACAATCCCCCTGCGGAGCCCGACACGATCGGTATCGTTCGCGGGTGGACTTCGTCATCCTCCCGGACGCCGCTTCCCTCGCGAAGAAGGCCGCCGACATCGTCGAGGACCGCATCGCTTCGTCGTCCAGCGTTCTGCTCGCGCTCGCCGGCGGGTCCACTCCCCGCTCGGTGCACGACCAGCTCGCATCACGCGCCATCGACTGGTCCGACGTCACCGCGTGGATCGCAGACGAGCGATGGGTGCCCCCAACCAGCGAGGACGCCAACCAGCAGATGATCAGGGAATCGATCACCGATCACGTCGGAGTTCGCTTCGTCGCCCCTGACACGACGCTCGCAACACCGGCGGCGGCAGCCACCGCGTACGGCGACGAGATCGTGCCACTCATCACCGAGCGGGACGTGACATCGATCACGATGCTTGGCATCGGTACCGACGGCCACACGGCGTCGTTGTTCCCCGGCACCACGGCCCTGGCGGTTCGCTCGCTCGCCTACGTCGCAAACTTCGTTCCCCAGCTCGACGCGTGGCGGCTCACGGCGACGTTCAGGCTCCTCGCGGAGTCCGACATGGTCGTGTTCGTGGTGAGCGGGGAGTCCAAGGCCGAGGTCATGGCTGGCATCGCCGCGGGAGAGGACCACCCAGCTGCTCGGGTGGAAGCCAAGGAGCGAGTCCTCTGGCTCCTCGACGAGGCCGCCGCAGCGCACCTGGCATAGGTTGTCCCCTCTAGAGACCGCCGGAGCGCAGGGCGCTGATGATGAACCTTCCGACATCGGTTGTGGCCTGCAGCTCCCCGATGCGCGCAGCCACGGCGGCGGAGATCTCGCCCTGCGTGCAACCGAGATCCGCGGCGATCTCGTCGATCCGATCGGCGTCCTTCTCGAAGCTCTCGAGGGAGGGCAGATCATCAGCCGTTGCAAGGAACTCTTCGACCGTGAGATCAGCGAACTGGGAGTCGACGTCGTCGATCAACCGCTGGAAGAGGGCGATGGTCTCGTCAACGATCTCATCACAGGTCGACGCGGACACGCCGCCCCCACCGCAGGCGCTCAATGCGATCAGGAGCAGCGGGAGGATGAGGCGGGTGCCGTTCCTGACCATCGACTCAGAGCACTTCGTGGACATCGTCGACGATGCCGACGACGACCGAACGGATGGGACCGGTGTCCACCCCGTAGATCTGCCGTGCGGACGACCCCTCATCGAGGATGAGCACGGTCTCATCAGCGCCTGCCCCAACACGGTCCGTGCAGATCAGGTACGCGCCCGTGTCGGCGTCGCGATCGACCAAACGGCACACGAGGAGGCGCTCACCGTCGAAGAAGTCGTGGTTGATCGTCGACACCACGTTCCCGATGACTCTCCCGACCTTCACGAGACGCTCACGGTCTGACCTCGATGTCATCGACGATGCCGACGATCGCGTGATCGACGGGGACGAATCGGGGCTGCATCGCCTCGGCCGCCTCGCGGGACGCAACGAAGTACACGATGTCGCCCGGTCCTGCCTGGTTCACCGCGTCTGCTGCCACAACACACGATCCGGTGTCGGCTCGATGCTCGTCGAGCGGCTGGACGAGGAGGAGGCGCATGCCGGTCATGTTCGGATCCTTCGTCGTCGCCACGACGGCGCCACGAACGCGTCCGAGGATCATGAGTCGTCACCGCCCCTCGATCGGACCCTCTCTATGAACGATGCGGATGCGGCGAGGTCACCGCGAAGCTCCTCGGTGAGCTGGGGGATGACGATCGATGCAAGGAGTTGCCCCGCGGCGCGATCGGTTGCGGCCTCGACCGCAGCCGCCACCTCGCCCACGGTCCCATCGACGACGAGGTACGCCTTGCCTCCGATGCCGTCGGCCATCCGAAGTCCAGAGAGGACGACGCTCGCCGCCTTCACCGCCGCGTCGGCGGCGTCGATGATCGACGAAACGCTCCCTGTTTCCACGACTCCGATCGCGTCGCCCTTCGCGTGTGCTGCGGTGGCGTCCGTCGTCACGGCCGACACGACATCTGGCGCGATGTCGGGGAGGAAGCGGTCGTCCATCGTGGCGATGCCGAGGTCAACGACGATGTCGCGAGCGACGCCGACACTCGCCACATCGCCTGCCACGAGCACGATGTACCTGCCCGGATGTGTCGTTCCTGTCAGGAGATGCGAGACGGGCGATCCCTTCGCTATCGCATCCGCAGCATGGATCCCGTCGACGATCGACGAGAACTCCCACACCGAGACCGCAGGTGACGCGGAGGCTTCAGACAATGCGCAGCGCCCCGATCACCGACACGCGACGCTCGCGGGAGAAGGTGCGTGGCCGGGTGAGGCCCTCCCCTGTCGGGCTCGCGATCGAGAACGAGGTGTACCCCTCGCCGTCGGCACCGAGCCCGGCGACGTTGGGACCGTTCGCCACGAAGACAGAACAGTTCATCGCTCGTGCCATTCGCGTGATGGCGTCGACGTTCGTCGAGTGGATCGACGCCGTGTGGCGGAAACCGTGCTCGGACCGGACGGCAAGGTCGATTGCCGTGTCCACGTCCTTGACGCGCACGACGGGCATGACGGGCATCATCTGCTCCGTCCAGACGAGGTTGTGCTCGACGGGAACCTCCGCGACGAGCAGCCGCGTCTCCGCTGGCAGCGTCAGCCCGATCTCATTTGCGATGACGACTGCATCTTTCCCGATGAAACGGCCATCGATGAGCCCCGGCTTGTTCGGTGGCCCCATCTCCTTGAAGATGACCCGTTCGAGCCTCTTGAGCTCGTGCTCTTTGAGGCGGTACGCGCCGGATGCCGCCATGAGCTGGACGAGCCGGTCAGCGACGGTGTCCACGACGATCGTGGTCTTCTCATCCACGCAAATGATGTTGTTGTCGAAGGACGCCCCGAAGACGATGTCCTTCGCGGCCTTTGCGATGTCGGCGGTCTGGTCGACGACGGCGGGCGGGTTGCCAGGCCCCGCGGTGATCGCCTTCTTCGGCGTCCGGAGCGCTTCCTTCACGACTCCGGGACCTCCCGTGACGAGGAGCACACGGACGTCGGGATGCTGCATCAATGCCTGCGCGGACTCGAGGGTCGGTTGTGCGATGCACGTCACGAGGTCGGGAGGTCCGCCAGCATCGACGATCGCCCGGTTCAGCAGCTTGACGTTCTCGATCGACACGCGACGGGCGCTCGGATGGACGTTGAAGGTGACCGTGTTCCCTGCAGAGAGGATCGCGATCGTGTTGTTGATGATGGTCGACGTTGGATTGGTCGTCGGCGTGATCGCCCCCACGACGCCGTAGGGGGCGTACTCGGTGACCATCATCCCTCGGTCACCTGTCACGACCTTCGGTTCGAGGTCCTCAGGTCCAGGCGTGCGATCGATGACGAGTTGGTTCTTGAGGATCTTGTCCTCTGCCCGTCCGAGGCCCGTCTCCTGCCTGGCGAGATAGGCGAGATGCTCGTTCTCGCGTCGCATCGCATGGCGGATCGCCTCGATGATCACCTTCCTGCGATCGAGGCCGAGGCCCTGATAGGAGCGGAATGCCGCAGCAGCAGCCCGCACCGCATCATCCACAGAGCCGAAGACGCCTTCACCGAGTTCGATGCCATCGCGGTCGATCTCATCGGCCGCCCGCAACGCGGGCCCCGTTCGTGCCCCGATGTCACCGGACGCGACGCGCCCCTTGACCCGTGCGATGATCGCCTGAATGTCCGAGTCGCTCAGCTGGGGCATTACTTCACATACACCGTTTCGCCGTCGAGATCCCATTGGTCGACGATCGCCATGATGACCGCATCGCACGGCTTGTCCTTCGTCACGCTGGTCTGGCGTGCGGAGCTCCCCGAGGCGTACAGCACGACCTCGCCGACTCCGGCGCCGACCGAATCGACGGCCACCACATACCCGCCCGACGGGTCTCCGTGCTCGTCGAGCTGGCGCACGACCAGGAGCGCGAGGCCTTCGAGCAGCGGCTCCTTACGGGACGCCACCAGTGTTCCGGTGACTCTGCCGAGGTTCATCGTGTCATCTCCCTTCCGGGGCTTCCGGTGAAGGATCAGCTGACCGAGTCCCTGGCTTCCTCCGCACGTCCCAACGGAAGCACGAGATCGAGGTTGACATGGGGCCTGGCGATCACGTGCGTTGCGATGACCTCGCCGACCTTCTCACCGCTTCGTACGCCGGCGTCGACTGCGGCCTTCACCGCTGCGACGTCGCCACGGACGATCGCCGTCACGTATCCACCACCGGTTTCCTCGTAGCTCACGAGTTCCACCTTGGCCGCCTTCACCATCGCGTCAGCGGCCTCCACCATCGCAGCGAAGCTGCGACATTCGATCATTCCGAGTGCGTCTGCCATTCCGTTCCTTCCTTCGTCCGGTTCTCGCTATTCGTCGCGGCCGCTGAGTCCCTCGAGGGCGCTGACGGCTGCCTGCCATCCGACCTCCACGTCCTGTTCCTCACCCCCGAGGTAGATCCGGCCGACGGCTCCGAACGCACGTACCTCGAGCACGTTGATCCTCGACGCCTTCTCCGCCTCGTTCGCGGCGAGGGCCGCATACGCAGCGGGATTGCATTCGAGCACGTACAGCGTCTGGCCGGGGATGATCATCTGGCCATGTCGCGTGCGGTTGATGAGCTGGGCGTGGTGGTCGTCGATGCGTCGGATGATCTGGCTCGACAGGACCTTGGGCTTCACCCTGTCGTGCTCCGTCAGCGAGAGGGCATCGAGGATGGCCTCACCCGCTGCTCGCGTCTCGGCCTGCTCGGGTGAGTGGACCTCGAGGAGCCCGAAGACCCGCTCGATGATCTGCATGCCCGGCTTGACGGTCGTGGCTTTGAGGGCGATGTCGGTGAGCCTGTTGATCTCGATTCCCGGTGCGACCTCGACGAACAGCGAGGCTTCACCGGCGAGGGGCAGGAACCCCTGTGCGATCGTGCCGAGGAACGCCGCATACTGCGGCTGGAGGCTGTCGAGGAAGGCATATGAACGAAGTTCAATACCGGTCGCCATCGTGATCTCCTTGCTCGTGCCGTCTGCGATCAGTATGCCGGATCATCGCCGTCCCTCTCTGCACCTCCGACGATCTGGACCCCGGCGGATGCCCCGATGCGTGTGGCGCCAGCGGCGATCATGTCCTCCGCGTCCTCGAGCGTCCGGACTCCACCGGAGGCCTTGACCCCCATGTCGGGACCGATCGTCTCGCGCATCAGTGCGACGTCGTACACGGTCGCACCGCCGCCACTGAACCCTGTCGAGGTCTTCACGAAGTCGGCTTTCGCCTGCTTCGCGAGGGAGGATGCGATGACTTTCTCCTCATCGGTGAGCAGTGACGTCTCGAGGATGACCTTGCAGATCGCACCGCTCTCGTGTGCGGCGTCGACGACCTTCTCGATGTCCATTCGAACGAGTTCGAGGTCACCCGACTTCAGGGCGCCGATGTTGATCACCATGTCGACCTCCCTCGCACCTTCCCGGAGCGCCTTTCGTGCCTCCATGGACTTGATGTCCGGGGTGTTGGCGCCAAGGGGGAATCCGATCACGGTGCACACCTTGACCGACGATCCACGCAATCGCTCTGCCGCCACCCTCACCCAGGTGGGATTGATGCACACCGATGCGAACCCGAACGCGAGCGCCTCGTCGCACAGCACCTCGATCTCGGCGAGCGTTGCGTCTGGCCTCAGGAGGGTGTGATCGATGTACTTGGCGAGGTCGACGGGAACGTCCTCGGCATCACCGTGGTACGCGACGCGGTCTGCGCCGTTCTCGACGACTTGGCGCAGCTTGTGGGGATTCGAGAGGATGTCCGCACGCTCCGCGAGGGCCGTGAGCACCTCCCGAGTAATGAGCTCGACGAGCTGCTGGCGGTCGAGCTCACTCATCCGACACGCTCCGGTGCCTGGGTGTCGAGGGCATCGATCATCGCGACGCGACGGGCGTGCCTCCCTGAGCCGAAGGGTGTCGCAAGGAACTCCTCCGTGATCTGCCACGCAAGTGCATCCCCCGTCAGGCCTGCCCCCAGCGTGAGCACGTTGGCGTGGTTGTGCTCGCGTGCGTTGCGGGCGGTGGAGATGTCGTAGCAGAGCGCGGCGCGCACGCCGGGAACCTTGTTCGCGACCATGGCGGATCCGATACCTGCGCCATCGACGACGATCCCGACGTCAGCCTCACCACCGGAGACGAGACGGGCGACGGACTGTGCGATGTCGGGATAGTCGACCGGATCACTCGAGTGGGTTCCGCAGTCCACGACCGTGTGTCCCTGCTCCTTGAGTCGGAACCCGAGGCGTTCCTTCAGGGCGAAACCCCCGTGGTCCGCACCGATCGCGATGATGCCTTCCGCGGGACCGGCCACCGTTTCGGGTCGGGCCTGGACCGTCTCGGAAGGCGACGGGTCGTCCGACACCACTTCAAGGGACCCGCCGTCATCGGTACCCACGAGACCATCGACGATCCGCTGGACCATCGCGCGGACGTCGGCTTCGATGTTGGGGTCGCGTGCGGTCACGGTGGAATCGTCTCCTCCGAAACCATCCTAGATACGGCACCACAGGCAACGAGGTGAGTCCGGCCGATAGGATCACACCGCATGGATGCGTCGACCCGTTGGGAGACCGAGGCACTGCGCTCAGGTGGCGCGGGCCGGACATCGCCGCCCCGCCCGAGCGCGAAGGATGCTTCACGCACGCCCGCCCGGCAGGGTGACCCGTTGGTGGGTGGTTCGTGGGTGACGCTACGAGAAGCCGAGGCGGCCACGGGTATCCCCACGAACACCCTACGCAAGTGGGTCCGTCGGGCGGGAGTCACCTCGTACCTGGAGTCGGATGGGGAGACGCAGGTTCGGATGATCGACCTCGACGCCGTGAAGGCGCGCGCTGCCGAACTCGGCAGGGACATCGAACCCGCCGACAGCGAACGAGTGGACACCGACCGCGGCGAATCAGAGCTCCACCTCACCCTGCGCGATACCGACTCCACGACGTTGCACGTCGTCGAGGAGCCAGGTGGCCAAGCGGTCGACGAGTCCGCTCCGTCCGGCGGCGAGACGATGATCGTCCCCATCGACGCGTGGAACAAGATGCTGACCCAATTGGGCAACCTGCACGAGGCGGGTCAACAGCTCGCAGATGCCCGCGAGAGGGCTGCAAAGGCCGAGACCGAAGCGGAGTTCCTCAGGCAGCGTCTCGCGGAGATACGGGCAGGGGAGCTCGCCGCCACCGGACCAGCCGCTCCAGAACCGGCTCGCGCCGCGGACGCCCTCGAACCGGAACCGACGACCGGTGACGCTGTTCCGAGGGAGGAGCGAGGCGAGGATGATCCGGGCGAGGATGAGGCGAGCGAGCCCGCCACCACGTCGTACTGGCGGTATGTCACGACGGGATGGCGAAGTCGCAAGCGCCGCTGATGGAGCCCGGATGTGAGGTCGGTGCGGGCCTCATCGCGCTCCGCTCGCAAGGCGGTATCCCCACCACAGCAGGCTGATCCCCACGGCGAGCGAGACGGACAACGCTGCTGACTCGCCAAGAGCTGTCAGGGAGCCACCGAGTGCCGGAACCAGCACGCCCACCACGATGAGCAGGTTCCCACGGGCGAGCTGCGCATTCTGCTTCCGAACCCGAACTGCCGTCGCAAGCGCCAGGCCGACCACGACGACCGTTCCGAGTGCACCGGAGATCGCCGCGAACAGGCGGGGACCCGGCAGGGTGAGCGCGTCGATGGAGAACGTGAACCCGAACACATCGCTTCCCTCGGGGATCCCCGTGGCGGGAAGGGCACCGAGGAACGGTGCGAGGAACGTGGCGAAGAACCCGAGGACGATCCACAGCGTCGTCACGCGCAACGCCGCACGCCCGGCGCGTTCGTTCGCAAGGGCGATGGACCCGGCCGCGAGCAGCGGGATGTTCGCGATCGCACCGAAGAAGTAGAAGCTTCGAAAGTTGAAGGAGGTCCATCCGAACGCCAACCCGACGACGAGTGCCCACGTGGCAAGCGCGTAGGCCCCGAACGCCCATGTCCAGATCTCGGCATGCAGTCGCTTGCGCGAACGCCAGCTCACGAAGAGCTCGCCCGCGAACCAAGTGGCTATCGACGCCGCAATGATGGACAGGATGACATCCACATCCGGGAGGGTATCGCCACGCCGCCACCGTCAGGGTTTCCCTCCGGTTTCACATGACGGTGTCAGGCCTCGCCTATCGTTCCACGAACATGGTCACGATGTTCAGCACGGTCGGTCTCGGCCACGCATACGGAAACGTCGCCGCGCTCCACACGCTCGACCTCGACGTGCCCGAGGGCAGAATCGGTCTCGTCGGTGCGAACGGTGCGGGCAAGTCGACGCTCATCAAGATCCTGCTCGGCATCCTCACGCCGACGACAGGGTCGGCATCCGTACTCGGCCTCGACGCGGACACGAGGATGATCGACATTCGCTCGAATGCGGGGTACATGCCGGAAGGCGCCTGTCTGCCGCTGGACCAGACCGCAGCCGATTTCCTCGTGTACGCGGCGGGGACGGCCGGGTTACCTCCGGACGCCGCCCGCCAGCGAGCGTCCGACGTCCTGACCCTCGTCGGGCTGAACGACGAACGATTCAGGTACCTCGGGGACTTCTCCACGGGTATGAAGCAGCGCGCCAAACTCGCACAGGCAATCGTCCACGATCCGAAGCTGGTCTTCCTCGACGAGCCGACGTCGGGCCTCGACCCGAGCGGGCGCGAGCAGATGCTCGACCTGATCGCTCGCCTCGGAGGATTCGGCATCGATGTCGTCGTCTCGTCGCATGTGCTTCGCGACATCGAACGGACATGTGAGTGGGTCGTCATGCTCGACCAGGGAACCCTCCTTCACTCCGGACCGATCGGCGGGGAGGAAGCCGGGACGACGGTGCGCCTCGAGGTCAACGGTCCGACGGATCCCGTGGCCGAGCGGCTCGAACGCGCCGGCGCTTCCGTTGACGTCGACGGGCGGCGGATCCTCGTGTCGCATCCAGACAGGGATGTGTTCGACATCATCCGCGATGCGACCGCCGACGCCGGTGCGAGCATCAGGAAGCTCGACGCCGGCGCAGCGACGCTCGAGGAGCTCTTCCTCCGAGGGGGTCGGCCGACATGAGCGAAACAGGAGCCGTCTACGACCTCGGGTACACGCCGTACGACGGTGAGCGACGCGGGCGACGAGGCGCGCGACGCACCGTGTTCGCCGACGGGGTTCGCAGGGTCCTCGGCATCCGCAGGAAGGGTCGGAGGAAGATCCTGCCATGGCTGTTGGTCTCGATCGCAGTGCTACCGCCCATCGCCTTCGTGGGGATCAGCTTCTTCATCCCGATCGACGTGGAGGAGGCCTTCAATGCCTCCCAGCAGCACGCGCAGTTCTTCCAGCTCGGCGGAACCATTGCGATGCTCTTCGTCGCCCTCGCCGCGCCAGAGCTGCTCATACCCGACCGGCGCGACGGTGTCCTCTCCATGCTGTCGTCGCGCCCCATGACGTCGAACGACTACCTCGCAGCACGCTTCGCGAGCCTCCTCGCCATCGTCGGCGGATTCCTGCTCATTCCCCAGTTCGTCCTGTACGTGGGACAAGCGGCCGTCGATGACGATGGCCTCATCCAGGGGTTGATCGATGGCGGGCCTGACGTTCCACGCATCCTGTTCGTCGCCGCGGTCTATGCGACAGCGTTCGTCCCCCTCGGCTTCGTCATCGCCAGCTTGTCGAATCGCAAGGCGATTGCCTCGAGCGTCTACGTGGCGACGATGATCGCACTCAGCGGCTTCGCCGATGGGATCGTGAGGAACACGACCTTCACCGGTGGCCGGTTCGTCGCACTCCTCGCACCGCTGGACACGGCCAACGCCGCCAACGGATGGGTGTTCGGCGTCTCGAGCACCGACTCCCTGCTGGACGCCGCCGACATCAGCCCTGTGTGGGGCATCGTTGCGCTGGTTGTCATCGGTGCTGTGGCGACGAGCATCTCCGTCGCACGGTATCGGAGGCTCATGTGACCGACGGCGAACAGCGGAACGACGCCGTCCTCGATCCGGCATTCGTCGGCTCCCCGACCATCGAGGTTCGCAACGTCTCGAAGTGGTTCGGCCAGAAGGTCGCCGTCTCGAACTTGTCATGCTCGTTCGGCCCCGGTGTGACGGGCCTCCTCGGTCCGAATGGTGCGGGGAAGACGACCCTGCTGCGCGCCATTTCGGGCCTCAGCGACATCTCGAACGGGTCGATCTCCGTCCTCGGTTCGGATCCTCGCCGGGATCATGCCATGTACCGATCCGTCTCTCTCGTGCCGGACGAGGATGCCGTGTACGGCGACATGACCGGCCGACGGTTCGTCCGATACGCGGCTCAGCTCTCCGGTGCTCCCGCTGGCGCACGCGATGTCGACGATGCGATCGACCTCGTGGACATGCAGGTCGCTGCCGATCGATCGATCGGGGGGTATTCCAAGGGCATGCGCCAGCGCATCAAGATCGCAGCGGCACTCGTGACGAACCCGAAGATCCTCATTCTCGACGAGCCCCTCAATGGAACCGACCCGATCCAGCGTGCGCATCTGATCGACCTGTTCCATGGAATCGGCCAAGCGGGCGGAACCGTCATCGTGTCGTCGCACGTGCTCGAGGAGGTCGAGAGGGTCTCGACCAGGGTCATTGCGATTGTCGATGGCAGGTTGGCTGCCGCTGGCTCGGTTGAGTCCATCAGGGCAGCCATGAACGACAAACCGTATGTGGTGCGAATCGGCACGGATCGACCCAAGGACCTTGGATCGGCCCTCTTCTCGACCGAGGCAGTGTTCAGCGTCGAGGCTGGCGAGGGCGCTGTGATCGTCCGGACTGCCGACATCTCGGAGCTCGGTCGCCAGGCGCCTGCGCTCGCTGTGGCAGTCGGTGCTCGGCTGACGGCCTTCTCGCCCCAGGACGAGTCCCTCGAGTCGGTGTTCCGCTACCTGGTGGAACGCAGATGACCTCGATCGGCGCCCTGTTCACGGTTTCCTTCGGGCAGGCCCTACCCCTGCGCAGGACGATCATGCTGGTGCTCCTGGAGCTGGCTCCGGTGACCATCTACCTCCTCGCAACATCCAGCCGCACTTCCGAGGCCGCGTTCCAGGGCCTGGTCGAGATCGGCGCCTCCACGTTCTTTGCACTCGTGCTGCCCGTGGTGGCGATCGTGATCGCCGCCGGGGCGCTCGGAAACGAGCGGAGGGATCTCACCCTGTCGTTCATCGCCCTTCGACCCCTCCCCCGAACGGGTATCGCGGCAACCAAGCTCGCGGCGGCCATCGCTGCGGCGGGGGTGGTGAACCTGGTCGGAGCCGTCGCCCTCGGCGTCGCCCACACCGTCCGGTACGGCGGGTCGGGAGGCGTCGTCGTCGCCCTCATCTTCGGAACCGTCGTCGCGACCGCGGCGTATGCGTCCCTGTTCCTGCCCCTCGGCTTCCTCACCGACCGAGCGGTGATCATCGGCATGGGATACCTGCTGGTCTTCGAGAACGGCGTCATCTTCGCCCTCTCGGGACTCATCCTCCTGTCGCCATGGCGGTTCGGCGCCTCGGTGTTCGCCGATAGGCTCGATGGGGCCCGCATCTACCTCGGCGATGCGGTCGGATCCCTTTCGACGGGACGGGTGCTCATCACCCTCGCCATCTACGTCGCCGCCAGCCTGGTCGGAACGACCTGGCTCCTGCGGCACCGCGACCTCGCCTGAGCCAGCACGCATGACGCCTCGGTGACGAAGCGAACGCCGTTCGTGCCGGTACCGTGACGCCGTGACCTCGTTCCTCATCCGGCTGCGTCGTGGCGATGTAGGTGCAGCGGCGATCATCGTCGCTGCAGGCATCCTCATCTCGCGCCTGCTGGGCATCGTTCGGGACATGGTGTTCGCCGCGATGCTCGGCTCGTCCGGGGTCACCGACGAGTACGTCGCGGCATTCCGCATCCCCGACTACGCCAATTACCTGTTGGCCGGCGGATTCCTGACGATCACGTTCATCCCGATCTTTGCGCGATACCTCGCCCAGGACGACGAAGGGGAGGGCTGGAGGGGGTTCACAGCGATCTTCCGATGGCTGACGATCGGCATCACGATCGTCATCGTCGTGGCGTGGTTCCTCGCCCCCACGATCATCCGCTGGCTGTACCCGGAGTTCGCGGAGGAGCAGATCGCCAGCACCATCGCGCTCACGAGGGTGATCCTCCCCGCCCAGTTCGCCTTCGTCGTCGGCGCGATGTTCTCGTCCGTCCAGTACGCGAAGGGCGTGTTCACGATCCCAACGCTGGCGCCCATCGTCTACAACGTCGGAATCATCACCGGCGGCATCATCTGGGCGATCGTGACCGGCGAGCCCGCCCCGGACGGGTTCATCTGGGGTGCCCTCGTTGGCGCGTTCGTCGGGAACTTCGCACTCCAGGCATGGGGAGCACGGCGCGTTGGCTTGCGATTCGACCTCGGCGTGCAATGGCTCCACCCCTCGGTGAAGGCGTACATCGTGATCGCCCTCCCCCTGATGATCGGCCAATCGATCGTCGCCCTCGACGAAGTGTTCATGTCGGTCTTCGGCGGACTCGTCGGGGAGGGTGCCCAGACCGACCTTCAGTATGCGCGGCGGACGATGTTCGTACCGATCGGGGTGATCGGTCAGGCCGTCGCCGTCGCCTCGTATCCGACCCTGGCGCGCCTGTTTGCGGAGGGCAACCGTGCCCAGCTCCTTCGTACGGTCGATCGATCCCTCCGGTGGGTCATCGTCCTGTCGATCGGAGCCGCAGGTGCAATGGCGGCGCTCGCGCTCCCGATCATCCGCGTCCTCTACGAGCGGGGTGCGTTCACCGCACAGGACACAGACTCGGTGTCCGCAGCCCTATTCGTCTATGCGTTCGGGATACCGGTGTGGGGTGCCCTCCAGATCATCACGAGGGCCTTCTACGCCAAGCGTGAGATGTGGACGCCGGTGCTCGCGGGGACCGCGGTGACGGTCGTCGCGATACCCAGCTACTTCTACATGCACGACCGATTCGGGATCGAAGGCATCGCGGTGACGTCGGTCGTCATGCTCGGCATCTACACCGCGACCCTGGTCGCCATCTGGTACTGGCCCGCCGACGCTCGCCCAGGGCTCGCCTCGGTGACGTCGAGCGCCGGCCGGGCGATCCCACTGGCGGTACCTGCGGCTGTGGTCTCGTCGGCGTTGGCCTGGGCAATCGCAACCGGAATCGCCGGCGCTCCGGCGATCTCGGCCCTTATCGCACTGCTCCTCGGGGCAGTCGTCTACGGTGCCGTCTCACTCGGGATCGGCAGCATGCTGTATGAGTGGCTGTCTAGGCGGGTGGATACACGCCCGTAGCTTCGGACTCATCCGTCTGCCAGAACACGTCTGATACCTCGTCGATGAGGTCGATCATCGCCTGGCTGACAGCGGGGTCCATGGACTTCTTGGCCTCGGACGCCGCCTTGATGGCCCTCCAGAACAGGTCGTGAAGGCCGGGGAACGCCTCGACGTGGTGTGGCTTGAAGAAATCCGT
>DATHUV010000019.1:0-51061 GCA_035461905.1 Acidimicrobiia bacterium
GTCGCGGGGGGCGCCGACGACCTCGACTGGCTCGAGGCAAACGCAAGGGAGCTCGGGATCCGGCGGGTGATTCGGCTGGCTGTCGCCGGCGGTTTCCACTCCCCGTTCATGGCGACCGCGGCCGATCGCCTCGATCGTGCCCTGTCGCGAGTCGAATTCTCGATCGGAGCCTTCGACGTCTACGCGAATGCGTCAGCCGCTCCCGCGAGAGACCCGCGCGTGTCGCTGCGTGATCAGTTGACATCCCCTGTCCGTTTCTCCGAGACGCTCGAGGCGATGGCAGCGTCAGGGATCGACACGTTCATCCACATCGGTCCGGGGGACGTCACGGCGGGGCTCGCCCGTCGCACCGTCCCGGGAGCGACCGTCCACGTCGTGGCGAGCATCGACGACGCGCGAGACGCGGGCGAGGCCCTGTCCGTACAATGACGGCCGAACGGGAAGGAGCCTCATGATCAACGCGACGATCACTGGATGGGGGAAGTGTGTCCCCCAGTCGATCCTCACCAACGATGATCTCGCCTCGGTCATCGACACGTCCGACGAATGGATCGTGTCCCGTTCCGGGATCAAGGAACGGCGCGTGTCACATGTGTCGAACTCCGACCTCGCGACCCTTGCGAGCAAGCGTGCCCTCGCTGCGGCCGGACGATCGGCCGATGAGATCGACTACATCATCCTCGCCACTTGCACCCCCGACCGCCAGATCCCGTCATCGGCGTGTTACGTGCAGACGAAACTCGGTGCGACGAACGCCGCTGCCGCCGACATCAACGCGGGCTGCTCGGGGTTCATCTACGGACTCTCGATGGCATATGGGCTGATCGGCACAGCCCAGGCATCGAAGGTGCTCGTGATCGGCTCGGAGCGAACGACGTCGTACCTCGACTTCGAGGAGCGAGCCACGGCCGTTCTCTTCGGTGACGGCGCTGGGGCCGTCGTCCTCGAGGCCACCGACTCCGATGTCGGGATTCGAGCCATCCGGCTCGGTGCCGATGGGGCGGGATCCGAGTGGCTCACTGCGCGAGGGCTCGGAACGGATTACGCAGGGTCGGGTGAGCGCCTCGCCATCATCATGGACGGAGCCGAGGTCTTCAAAGGCGCCGTGAAGCAGATGGGCGATAGCTCCGTACAGATCGCCTCCGAAGCCGGTTGGGATCTCGACGACATCGATCTCCTCATCCCGCACCAGGCCAACCTGAGGATCATCGACGCTGTGAGGCGAAGGATCGGCGCAGACGAGGACAAGGTCTTCGTCAACATCGACAAGTACGGCAACACGTCTGCCGCCACGATCCCCATTGCACTGGTCGAGGCCCTCGATGAGGGAAGGGTCGACCCCGGCTCGAGGCTCGTGCTCGTCGCCTACGGTGCGGGGATCACCTGGGGCGCATGTGCCCTCGAATGGGGAGACAGGGTCACACCCATCGAGACCGTCGATGACGCACTCCCCGAACCCGCCAAGACCGCCCTCGAGATGATGCTCGACAAGCAAGTGGTGTTCTCGTGACCACTCCGGTCGCCCTCGTCACGGGAGCGTCACGGGGAATCGGCAGGGCGATCGCAATGCGGCTTGCCGGCGACGGATTCGCCGTCGCCGTCAACTACGCCACGAACACGGAGCTCGCCGACGAGGTCGTCGCGGCCATCGGGGAGGCGGGAGGTGCGGCGCTCGCCGTTCGAGGGGACATGGCAGACTCCGCTGACGTGACGGCCACGTTCTCACGCGTTGAGCACGACCTCGGTCCCGTTGCCGTGCTCGTGAACAACGCGGGGATCACCGACGACGGCCTCATCCTGCGGATGGACCTCGAACAGTGGAACCGGGTCATCTCCACGAATCTCACGTCCGCCTACCTGTGCACGAAGGCCGCCCTTCGCGGCATGGTCAGGGCCCGCTACGGACGGATCATCATGATCAGCTCGGTCTCGGGCATCTCGGGGAATCCGGGGCAGGCGAACTACGCCGCGTCCAAGGCGGGTCTGATCGGGCTGACGAAATCCGTTGCGAAGGAAGTCGGTTCGCGCGGCATCACGGTGAACGCCGTGGCGCCGGGGTTCATCGACACCGACATGACGGTATCCCTCGGTGAGGCCGTGACCTCGAGGGCTGTGGAACAGATCTCCCTTGGTCGGCTGGGTCGACCCGAGGAGGTCGCGTCCGTCGTTGGCTATCTTGCCTCGGACGGCGCGTCGTACATAACGGGTCAGACGATCGTCGTGGACGGCGGCCTGGCCCTTTGAATCAGGAGGCGGAAGCCATGGAACGCTCGGAAATCGAATCGAAACTGACCGGACTCCTCGTCGATGAGCTCGGCCTCGATGCTGACAAGATCACGATGGAGTCGAGATTCGAGGAGGACCTCGAGGTCGACTCACTCGGCGTGGTCGAGCTCTTGATGGCGCTCGAGGACAACTTCGGCGTCCAGATCCCCGATGAGGAAGCGGAATCCCTCACCACGGTCGGCGAAGCTGTCGCCCTCGTCGAACAGAAGCTCAACGGCTGAGGGGGACCACGTGACCGACCGCCGCGTCGTCGTCACCGGGCTCGGTGCGGTCACCGCGCTCGGCAACGGTGTCGAACCGATCTGGAAGAACCTCCTCGCGGGCAAGAGCGGGATCTCGCGCATCGAGCGAGTCGACGTCTCGGACATCCCGACGAAGATTGCAGCCGAGGTCAAGGATTTCGACATCGAGCAGTACATGTCACGCCGGGAGGCGAGGCGACTCGACAGGAGTGCGCAGTTCTTCTGGGTAGCGACGAGTCAGGCACTCGACGATGCGGGCCTCCACTACGAAGAGGACGATCCCGCAGCCCTGCGTGCGGGGGTACTCGCAGGAACGGGGATCGGCGGTGTCGAGACATTCGAGTCACAGTTCGAGGTGTTGAAGGAACGCGGTCCCCAAAGGATGTCACCGACCGGCATCGCCATGATCATCTCGAACATGGCTGGGGGCATCGTCTCGATCGACTTCAATCTCTACGGCCCGAACTCCACCGTCGTGACTGCATGCGCGGCGTCTGCGAACGCTATCGGGGATGCGGCGGAGGTGATCAAGCGCAACGCAGCGGATGTCATGGTCGCAGGGGGCGGGGAGGCGAGCATCACGCGGTTCGCCGTCGGAGGATTCGCCCAGGCTCGTGCGCTCAGCAAGAACAACGACGATCCGGCAGGGTCCTCGAGACCGTTCGACCTCCACCGCGACGGGTTCGTGATGGGGGAGGGTGCAGCGGTGCTCGTGCTCGAGGAGCTGGGCCATGCCCTCGCAAGGGGAGCGACGATCCATGGTGAGGTCCTCGGATACGGGATGTCCGCAGACGGGTACCACATCACCCTTCCGCGACCCGGTGGCGCCGGCGCTGCGCGCGCCATGACTGCGGCACTCGAGGACGCCGGCATCGCACCCGCTGACCTCGGGTACATCAACGCCCATGGCACCTCGACCCCCGCGAACGACGCAACCGAGACTGCGGCGATCAAGATCGCGTTCGGCGATGCGGCGTACGACATCCCCGTGTCGTCCACGAAGTCGATGACGGGGCATCTCCTGGGCGCCGCGGGAGCCATCGAATCCGTCGCCTGTCTCCTGGCGCTTCGAGATGGCGTGATTCCGCCGACGATCAACTACGAGACGCCGGATCCCGAGTGTGATCTGGACTACGTCCCGAACGCGCCTAGGGCGGCAGATATCTCAACGGCGATGACGAACAGCTTCGGGTTCGGCGGGCACAACGTGTCCCTCGTCTTCGGACGTTACGAGGGCTAGCGCCGGCCCGTCACGGGGACTCGCCGTCGGGCGGGTCGTACGGCTCGGACTCACAACCCGCACCCGGGGGAGCGGCATCCGATGCCATGCTCTCGTTGTACTCGTCGAACGAGCGGGTCACGAGCGCAGCGACGAGGCCGACCCCCACGAACGATGCCAGTCCGAGGGCGACGGCCGCACCGGCCTCAGCCGCGGCACACGAGCCCGGTAGGCAGATCGTCTCGACGATGCTCGCCCCGATGAGGGCTCCGGCCATCGAGCCGACGAACACCGTCGTGATGATCGAGGGGCGAACATTCGCCCGTGATGCGATGATCCCGTACACGAGCCCGCCAACGCCTCCCACGATCGCGATGATCGAGCCTCCGATGAACCACCCCGTCACGGCTCCGAAGAACACAGTGACGAGTGTTGCCGCGATGTCCGAGTTGCGCACGCTCACGTCCTCCGATCGATCGGCTGCGGGAGGACGGGAGCGATGACCGTGGTGGTGTGACGGGCAGACGGTGTCCATGCCGCCACGCCGATGGCCAATCCTGCCACTGCGATTGCCAGGCCCGCGATGCCCGCCGTGGCGAGTCCCACGATGACGGCAATCATCGGTGTGACCGTTCGGAATGTCCAGAGGCCGATCCGGTTGCCGCGCCCGTACAGGAGGGATCCGACGATGGTCACCCCCGCGAGCATCCAGTGGTACCAGGCCGCTCCCGTGCCCACCAGGACGAGACCGAGGAACAATGGTGCTCCGGCCCCAACGGCGATGAGAACGATGGCCGTCGTCCCGGGGGCGTCGGTCAGGCGGTGGTGCCGGATCCACAACGTGAGCCATGGTCCGAGCAGTCCTACGAGAGCGATCCCACCGACGATGAAGGCCGCCCATGTGAGTGGCGTCTCGCCGGCTGACGCCGCCACCATCGTGATGACCACGGTGCCGACCAGCACCACGCGTCCCCATGGTGCCCTGGCGAGGAGAAGTCCCGCAAGGCCTACCAACGAGCACACGAGAAGTCCCGCGGTGAGCATCGGAACGGCGGAGCGTGCGATCGGATCAGGATCGACAGCGACGGCGAGTGATCCAACGACGACGGCGCTGAGGGCAACGATGCCGATGATCAGGTGAGGTCGTGCCACCGCTCGGCTATTGCGCGGGGCGCGAATCGACCGATCCGGGAATGCGTTGGAACCCGATGAGGGCGTTGTACCGGTGGATGGCGGGATCGACGGTGGAGAAATCGAATTCGAACGTCGCGCCCGGGCCGAGCTCCACGGCATCGAACAGGCCGCCCGATCCGCTCAGGATGTACTCGCGGTCGTCCTCGTTGATCCATTGGACGATCTGGGCCACGTCGAGGTCGAGGCGGAGGTTGGAGGGGCGGAATGTACCGTTGGACAAGCGGACGATGACGACACCTTCGGGAGGCGGCTCAGTGGTCGTGGTGGTCGTGGGTGTCCGTCCGGCGTCCTGGGTGGCCTGCGATGGTTCGCTGCTGAGGACGGTTCCGAGGACCAGCAACGCGGAGAAGACAACTGCCACGAGCACCGTGCTCTTCATGACGTTGAGCCTGCCCACACCGTCCTCTCGATCTCTTGGGTCCACGGAGTGTAAACGAGGTCAGCTCTACTGCGCCGCCGCTCGGACCCCATCGTCCCTCAGAGCGGGAGCCAGACGGCGACCTCCCTCCAGTTGATCAGGTCGTCCGAGACCACCGTCACGACCGATGCATGCGAGGGCGGATCGACGAGGAGCTCCGAGAGGTCCCGCCCGGTGAGCCTCAACCTTCCTGCTTGGAGTGGGTCCTGATGTCCCACGATCGCGAATTCGCCGTACCCGCCCTGGGCCGCGTTCACCACGACCCGGGTTACACGGTCTGCGACGGCTTCGAGCGTCTCGGTGACATCGTCGAGCCTGGATGCGTCCTCGAGGTACCTCTCCACCTGGCCGGGGAAGCGCGCGGCCAGGTCATCCCACCGGTGGCCCGTCCACCCGGGGTACTGGCGTGTCTCGATGAGGTCGGCCTCGACGGTGGGCTCGATGTGATGACGCCGCGCGATCGCAGTCGCCGTCTGGCGCGCCCTGGCGAGGGGCGATGTGAAGACCCCTTCGATGGGGCGCTGCGCGAGGTGGGACGCTGTCGAATGGACCTGACGGACGCCGAGTGGCGAGAGGTTGAATCCTTCCAGGTCCGCGTACACGACATGGTTCGGATTGGCGACCTCTCCGTGGCGGATGAGATGGACGCATGTCATGCGCCGAGGCTACGGGTCAGGCGTCTCGAACGGTGTGAGGGGGCGGTCGACCCCGATCCCGTCATCCATTCCACGCATCGGGAACGCACCACGGGGGTACAGCGTTGCTCAAGAACGAATGGAGCAGCACCGATGCCTGCAGGTATACTGTCCCCACGGAACACCCGTCGACGATGCGGGAAACGCACATGCCACTGAACGAGCACGAGCAGAAGATCCTCGACGAGATCGAACGTCAGCTGTACGAGGACGATCCGAAACTCGCCGAGATGGTCGCACGAGCCGTGCGCACCGGACGGAATCGATGGAAGATGCGGCTCGCCGCGATCTTGTTCATCGCTGGGGCCGTCATCATGTTCGCTTCGTTCACGCGATCGTGGGTCATCGCAGGCATAGGGTTCCTGATCATGGTCGCGACCGCCGGATGGATGGCGCTCACCGCTCGAGCTGCCCGCATCGGGTCCGGAGGAGGCACGAGCGACTTGTTCGATCGACTTCAGAAACGGTTGAGACGAGACGGTTAACATGGCGGTTCTCGTCTCCGCCGAGCGGTAGGACTGGGCGGCGAGATCGACGGAACACATAGCGGGTCGCTGCTTCACGCCCGCACGGAGACGAAGAGGGAGATGGGTCTTGGAAGGTTTCACCGCTGCACAGGCGTGCCAGCTCACGTCGTGCACACCGCACCAGCTTCGGTACTGGGACAAGGTCGGTCTCGTCCAGCCGTCGATCCAGACGACCGATGGTCGCCCAGGGAGGCGACGGATCTACAGTTTCCGTGATCTGGTCGGCCTCCGGGTTGTGAAGAGCCTTCTCGACAACGGCCTGTCCATCCAGAGGGTCCGAAGGGCGTGGGACTATCTCAGGCGCACCGGCGAGATGGATGACCACCTCGCCGAGGTACGCCTCGTCACCGATGGCCACTCGATCTTCGCCGTGGCCCACGATGACGCCGAACTCCTCGACGCCCTGCGCCAGGGTCAGCTCGCATTTTTCGTGAAGATCGATGAGATCGCCCAGGATGTCGAAGATGACGTCTCGAAGTTCGAACTCGATCGCGAGACATTCCGCGACATGCTCCGGCGGGTCGAGGACGACGTTCGCAGTGAGGCCTCAGGCTGACCTGTTGCCATTCGAGGCGGTTCGGCCTCTCAGCGTCTGTCGAAGAGGCTCGACCGGATGCGCTTGGCGCGATCGAGGAGCCGGGACGGTCGATAGAGAGCCCTGAGGCGCTCTGATCGCGAGTATCGGGTCGTGAGATGCTGCGTGGCCCGGAGTCTCGCCGCAGAAGCATCGTCAACGAGGTCGTCCGAGTGTTCGCCACCGTAGAGCGCCCGACCGTACGCAGATGCGAGGGGCACAAAGGCTGGGTCGATCGCGATGGCGGCCTCGATGGGCGTCGCAGCTGGATCGACAGGCTCGCGAAGGTCGGTGAGGCGATCGACGATGTCGGCCCACGCAGCCGTTATGTCCCCGTTACGGAGTCGCGCGCTCAGCCTCCGTCGACGGGCCATCTTCACGGCCGGTCCGGTGATGGCGACGAGGAGCGCGAGGCCGGCTGCCGTGAGGGCGAGGGGGAGCCACGAAGGCAGGTTCCATCTCGACGCTCCCGAATCCGAGCCGCCTCCACCCGGAACGAAGGGGGTCTCCCGGTCGATCGGGTTGAACCTTCCGTCCGGTCCGATCTGTCCACCCTCGGTATCGACGAACGTGGGATTCGGAATGTCGTCGACGTAGTCCGCAGGCGAGAAGCCGAGTGCGGCTTCGATCGACTCGTCCGCGGTCGGTGCCGAGAACAGGCGCCTTGGTGTGGGATCGAACGCCATCCACCCCTGGCTCGGAACCCAGAGCTCGACCCAGGCGTGGGCGTTCCTGTCCATGACCTGGACTGTCGTGTCGTTGATCCTCGTTCCCGGTGTGAACCCGAGGACGACGCGGGAAGGCACTCCGACCGCCCTGGCCATGAGGGCCATCGCGGTGGCGAACTGCTCGCAGTATCCCTGTCGGACGTAGGGATTGTCCTCGTCGGCCAGCCATGCATACACATCATCAGTCGTGAACTCGCCGGGTACTCGGTCGTTGTAGACGAACTCCCCGCTGTCGCGGAACCAATCCTCCAGGGCGAGGCCCTTCTCGAAATTCGTCGAGACGTTCCCGACGACACCTGAGGCGAGGGCGGCGAAGCTGGCTCCGAGCTCATCGGTCGGATAGTCGAGCCAGTACTCCTCGTCCGTCAGTTCTTGGGGCTCCGCCGCGACTGCGGTATCGGGCAGCGTCTCACCGCTTGCGGCCGCTGCCGCAAAGACAGGGCTGAGCGTGCCGGACGTCGTCCGAGCGAGGGCGGCGATCGTCGGTCCGTCGTAGATCGGCATGTCTGCGCGCACCGAGTACGTCATGCCCTCATAGCTGATGTCCCCGGGCAGCATCAGCGACCCGTCGAGCCTGCGAATCCGCAGGTCGTTCTGGTCGTTGCGGTTCTGCGCGATCACAGCGTTGGGTGTGACAGGTGCAGGGAGCCAGGGCTGCGCGAGGTTGTCGATGCGGATGTCCGCTCGGACAGGTACGGTCATTCCCCGGTAGACCTGTTCGTCATCTATCCAGGGTTCCTCGTCGAGCGGGTAGATCTGGACCCGGTCCGTCGACCATCGGCCATTCAGGTACACATCGAGGGTCACGGTCCTGAAGCGGACGGTCGTGGGATCCGCCCCGTCGATCTCTGCACGGAAGAGCGGGTTCGATGTCTGCGAGATCAGACCTGCGCGGATGTCGGTGAACGGGTTGTAGGCAACTGACCCCGAATAGCCGTCGGAGTATCCCGCAGGGGACCGCCATGTGATGAGGCCGTCACTGGGGACCCTGTCCCCGGCGATCGCAACCGCCGAGAGCGACACGAGGACCACGGCCACCATCATGCCGACGATCGCCGCCGATGGCCTGCGTGTAGGTCGCGACACGCCGTTGACGCGCTGAAGGCGACCAGACCCAGCGTCACGCTCGTCTGCGCGGATGGCCAGGAGCGACAGGGCGACGATGCCGACGAACACCGCGAGGTGGACCATGCCCTTGGGTTTCCGATCGATGATGACGAACTGGAGTGCGACGATCAGAGGCGTCATCACGGCGACGAATGGACGTCCGTTGAGCAGCCCGGCCACGAGGAGGAACCCGAGAATCCAGAAGAGCGATGCCAGGAGCATGACCATGCCGGGCACCGGGCGGACCGGTTCAACACCGAATCGGATGATCTCGAGTGCTCTCCCGAACTCGAACACAACGGCGTCCCAGGTCGCTGCCGTCGGCAGGATGGTCCACAGGGTGTCGGGGGCCATGAGCATTCCGGTCGTCAGGACGAACGCCGCCACGTTGGCGACGACAACGACGATCGCGCTCGCGCGGTACGCGATGGCTGTCCACGTGATACCCGCGCCGAGCAGGAACGCGATGAGGATCGCGACCTGCCAAGGGGTGCCGCTCGTGGAGTCTCGCAGCAGCGACGACAACTCCCAGAACGCGAGCCCGATCGCTGTGGCGCCTGCTATCCAGCTGTAGCGGTAGACCATCCGTGCTCCATCGCGTTGCGCCATGGGCCTGCCCACGTCCCGTCGGGCGTCGTCCTCACGACGAATGCGCCGAGCCTGGCGAAGCCCATGATCGTGTCATCGTCCCCTTCAGAAACGGAAAGTACAACGGTTCTGTAGAAATCCTGACTGAGGAGCCTGAAAGAAGTGAGGTCGGCGTTGTCGGGCCTGCCCGTCACCATCACGAGGACGCCGCCCGCCATGCCCGACCGACGAAGCCTGCTGATCAGGTGTCGGAGATCCAACGACCGTACAGGGCGGATCACGGCGAGCTCTTCCATCGCCGCCCGATACGCCTCCGCGTTCGCCACGACCGTGCCGTTTCCGTGCCCTGCCCACATCGTCGGCGTGTAGCCGGCGCGAAACAGGTGGTTGAGCACCGATGCCGCTCCACGAACGGACTGCTCGAACGACTCTGCGCTCACATGGGGTTCGACCCTCGGGTCGAGGACGACGAAGGCCCGTGACTGCCATGGCATCTCGAGTTGTTTGATCATCAGTTCGTCCCGGCGGGCAGAGGATGGCCAATGGACCCTGCGCAGGTCGTCCCCCTGGTGGTACTCGCGCAAGGTGTAGAAGTCCTCACCGCCGCTGTGCCAGAACGCCGCGCGTGACGTGTTGATGGTCTGATCCTGGCCGCGTCCTGTGGGGACACCATCGAGACCCTCCACCCTGGGATACACCACGAGGCGACCCGACACGCCGAACGTCGCCGTCGATTCGACGAAGCCGAGCGGGTCCCCGAGGCTCACCTTGGCGGGGCCGACGGTGTAGATGCCCCGGGGCCTGCACACCACCTCGTACCTCCCCGCCATCACGTCGTCCGGCGTGATCCGGTCTGCACTGAAGCGGGCGGCACCGAGGCCGTGGACCCGATCCTCGACGGAGACACGGTAGATTCGCCTCCGGGATCGAACCGTGATGTCGACCAAAGCACGTTCTCCGTCGTGGAGCTGGATGGGGTTGATGTCACGCTCGAGCGTGAGGCGCGGGGCTGCGAGCCGCACGTAAGCGGAGCCGCCGAGCACTGCGGCGACGAGGAACGCCGAGAGGGCGAGGAGGAGGTCCTCCCCGAAGGCGGCCCAGAGCGCACCGAGGGCGAGGGCCGCCCCGACGGCTGCCCAGCCCCTCGTGGTGGGCATCAGGACGTGACCCTGGTTCCGGGTACCGGTACCGAGGCTCGTACCTCGTCGAGGACATCGACCACCGTCATGCCACGCATCTGTGCGTCCGGCCTGACGATGAGCCTGTGATTGAGCACCGGTTCGAGAATCGACTTCACGTCGTCAGGGCTCGCATAGTCCCGACCATCGGCAGCCGCGATCGCGCGGGCCGCCCGTTGGAGGTAGAGGGTCGCTCGGGGTGATGCTCCGAGGAGGACGTCGGCGTGCGCCCTGGTGGCGGTGGCGATGTCGATGAGGTATCCACGCAGGACATCCGCCACGTGGACGGACCGCGCGATCGACGACATCTTGACGACGTCCTCGGCGTGGACAACCGACTTGAGGTCGATGAACCTGCTTCCCCCGCCGTGGGTCTGGAGCATCTCGAGTTCCTTGGCGCGCTCCGGGTAACCCATGGTCACGCGCATCATGAACCGGTCGAGCTGCGCCTCAGGGAGTGGATAGGTCCCTTCGTGCTCGATGGGATTCTGGGTTGCCACGACGATGAAGGGCTCCGAGAGCACATGCGTCTCCCCGTCGATCGTGATCTGTCGTTCCTCCATGGCCTCCAACAGCGCCGCTTGGGTCTTGGGGCTCGCACGGTTGATCTCGTCGCCCAACACGACGTTCGCGAACACGGGACCCGGTCGGAATGTGAAGGTGGTGCGCTCGCGGTCCCACACGGAAACACCGGTGACGTCACTCGGGAGGAGGTCAGGCGTGAACTGGATCCTCTGGAACTCGCTGTCGATCGATCGTGCGAGCGCTTTGGCGAGCAGCGTCTTCCCGACTCCCGGGACATCCTCGATGAGGATGTGGCCCTCTGCGACGAGGCTCGAGACGACCAACTCGATCGTCTCACGTTTGCCCTGGATGGCGCGCTCGATGTTGGAGGTGATTGCCTCGAACTTCTCACCGAACCACGCAAGGTCGTCCTGCGACAGGGACACGTTGCCTCCTTGATGTCCGTGCGGCTACCAGACGATAACCGCCCGGAGCCCACTTGGCGACGGGCCGTGGGATCGATCCCCACCCGGGGCGGACGTCGGATACCCCGTGTCCGAACGTTGCTGGTCAGGGGCACTACCGTGAGTTCCATGATCGACATCCGTTCGCTCGCCGCAGTCGTGATCCGGCCGTGGCTGTGGGTGACGGCGATCGGTGCCTTGTTCGCGTTTGCGCGGCGACGATGGTGGACCGAGCCCCCCTTCCTTCCCATCCCTGATCGCGACGTCCTCGATTGGCGGGTGACTACTGCCTATGGGCGGTCGGATATGACTCTTGCCCCTGGGGACGTCCTCTCGTATCTTCGGTGGAGGAAGACAAGCCTGAATAAGGGCTGAGGAGGCCAGGGTGAACGAACGCTCCCTGCAGGACGACCTGCTCCGGATCCCCGGCGTCGAGGGCGCCGAGGTGGAGGGGTCGGCAGACAAGCCGGCAGGACTGCGCATACGGATCGCCGAGGGCGCCGATCAGGGTGCCGTCGGAGGCGCCATTCGTCGCGTCCTGACATCCCACGGGCTCGGTACGGACACGAGGCTGCCGGGAGAGCCGAACCATGGTGGCGCTGAACCAGGATCGACCGCACCTCGTGAGGAGGTCCCCGACATGGTTCCCATCGCACGAAGGGTCGGGTCGAACGATGACCGAGCGGGGTCGGGATCCGGCGTCGCCGTTGCGCCAGCCGATGAATCCCGAGACGCCGCGGTCATCGACCTCACGGATCGTGCGTCGACGGCGTCCGAGGAAGAACCCGCGGAATCACCGACGTCGGACTCGTCCGTGGCGGATCGCCGTCAGGCAGATGAGTTCGTGGACGCGGACGAGGACGACCCGTCCCGTACCGCGTCGATCGATGATGACGCCGTTGCTCCAGCGCCGCCCGAGCAATCGCTCGACGAGACTCTGGTGGGGGCATCCGAGCGGAATCCAGTGATGGGCGAACGGCCCGATCATGACCGCAGGTCTGATGACGGGGGGTCGATGGGAGCACTGGGAGCCAGGCTTGCGAGCGTTGCTGTCCAGGAAGGTCGAACCGGGATCGTCGTCACGGTGTCAGCATCCGACGGATCCCAGATCCAGCAGGCTGCGGCATCGACCGAGGGAGGTGTCGAGTCGGCCGTCGTACGTGCGACGACTCGGCTTGCGCTGCCGGGTGCCCCCGATGCGACGGTGATCGAGATCGAGGATCGCAGGATCGAGGGCGTCGACATCGTTCTCATCGTGTTGGATGTGGATGGTGTGATGCATGCCGGTGCAGCCGTCGTGGGTGCAGGGCGGTCCTTCGCACTCGGCAGGGCAACGTGGGCTGCCCTCACCCTGTGAACCGATTGTCCTGAGAGCAGATCGTCGAGCGTCCGGCGCGAACCGGAACCGCACGCTCGTCCCTCAGCCGCCCCGAGCTCAGCCAGTGGGGGCGATCAGCTCGACGACGACGTTCCGACGCTCATCGATCTCCGGCTCGGCCACCGAGGGTGCGACCAGGTGGTCAGCGTGTCCCGACAACCCGAGCGCCTCCTGGTACTCGGCGACCTTTGCGACGACGGCACGAACGACGAGCCTCGTGTGGTCGTCATTGCCGTTCCTGAGCGTCTCGAGGTCGGCATCGTCCGTCGAGATGACCGTCGCCCCGCCACGACGGATGTCGACGAGCATGATCTCCTGGAGCATCTTGTCCGGCGAGAGCGAGTCGAGCCGGGCGACCACCACGGCATCGGCCGATCCGGTCCGGACCAGTTCGAGGAGGGCTCGAAAGCCGGGACGGTCGAGAGGTGCCGCCGAGGCATGATGGTCCTGGCACACGGCGACGATCTCGTTTCCCGTGTCGAGTGCCCAACGCCGAATCCGCTCGCTCTGGGCAAACGCAGTGTCCGACTGGCCGCGCCCGGGAGCCTCCCGTACGTATCCGACGATTCTCATGATGCCTTCCTGGGATCGTTCGCAGTATCCCAGAGCTGCGAAGCGTGGTCAATCACCGGCGTTGCGTGGTCGAAGACGAAAGTCATCCGAGGCATTCCATCCCGCCCTTCGGGAACCGCCACATCGATCGATTGCTACGATACCGGGCCGTGGCAAGGACGCTCGTGCTGAACGCAAGCAATGAGCCGCTGTCGGTGGTTCCCGCTCGACGCGGCGTTGTGCTCGTCCTCGCAGGGACCGCCGATCCTGTGGCCCATCGAGGTGAGATCTGGCGGTCAGGGCGGACGTCGGTTGACGTGCCGAGCGTCGTGCGCCTCCGCCGCTACGTATCGGTGCCCCACGCGAGGGCGATTCCGCTCAACCGGCGAGCGATCTTCGCTCGGGATGAACATCGCTGCCAATACTGTGGCGGATCTGCTGAGAACGTCGATCATGTGATACCGCGGGTGCTCGGGGGTACCCACCGCTGGGACAACGTCGTCGCGGCGTGTCGCAGGTGCAACACCCGCAAGGGGGGCCGCACGCCAACCGAAGCGGGTCTCCAGCTGCGCCGCCAGCCGACCAAACCCGGGCGGTTCGATTGGGTTCACGTCGCCGCAGGGGAGGTCCTCGACGCGGCATGGCGTCCCTTCCTCTGATTCCCGGCCGAATGGGTATCCGGAGGACGGGTGGGCTGTCTCGATCTACCTGATGACGAGAACGGGGAACGGCGAACGACGCACCAGTTTTGCGCCCGTCGAGCCGAGGAGGCCCTGGAAGGCACCGTGTCCGTGGGAACCGACGACGATGACGTCGACTTCCAGCTCGCCCGCGAGGGTGAGCAGCGCGTCTTCGACTTCTTCGCCCTCACGTACGGTGGAGGTCGCCGTTCCCCCGCGCAACCGAATCGCTTCCACGACCGGACGGCAGAACTCGACGCGCTTGTCCCCGAGATACTGATCGACGAGGGCATCGTCGCCCGGAAAGCTCCGCTCGAAGTGCGATTCGACCTTCGGTGCTCCGACGTACTCGGCATCCGTCTCAACTGAGACGGGAGGTTGGTCTCCATACTGGATCCGAAGCTCCTGGACGAGGCGCCTCGGCACCCGTACCACGGTTGCCACCGTCGTGGTTCCCGCCTCGCCGGCGAGTGCGACCGCAAAGTTGGCGGCCTTGTCGATGTCCATCGATCCGTCCGTTGCGACGAGCACGTGCATGTGGGTTCCTCTCAATACCGGCGACGCACCAAGGCTAAACGCTTCCGTCGCCGGCTGTCTCGATCACCGCCACGGATCCCCCTTCCAATGCGTCCGCAACGGGGTCCGTGGGGTGATGGGGGGGAATGTGGTTGACAAGTGGGAGATCGTGGGCCATAGTGGGGCGCCGTGGGAGATGTCGGAGATGATGGAGACGTCGACAGATGTTCCTTGGGGAATACACGCACTCGCTCGACGAAAAGGGTCGAGTGGTGATGCCGTCCAGGTTCCGAGCCGAACTTGCGACGGGCTGCGTCCTGACCAAGGGACAGGAACGCTGTCTCTACGTCTTCCCGCAGGACCGCTGGGAGGAGGAGGCGAGCGCCGTCCTCAGGCTCCCGCGCACGGATCGGCGGGCCAGGAACTACTCGCGTTCGTTCTTCGCATCGGCGTCGGATCAGAGCCTCGACCGAGCAGGTCGGTGTCAGATCCCCGAACCGTTGCGTGCGTATGCGGGGCTCACGAAGGACGTCACGGTGGTCGGAGTCGCGGATCGGATCGAGATCTGGGACTCGAAGACGTGGAGGGACGTCGCCACCGTGGCGGACGACTACTACGCCGACATCGAGGAGGTGTTGTCGGAGGGCGGTATTTGACGACGCGAACTGAGAGATCCGACACATCGTGCAGGGCTGGCTCGTGGTCAGTCCCCCGGATGCCAATTGGGAGGCCCCTTACTCCGCCCGCTTCCATGTTGGCGCCAGCGCTCCGGGGGACTGACCATGGATCAGCCCACGCACGTTTATGGATACCACGACCCCGTGATGGTCACCGAGGTCCTCGACCTGCTCGAACCGGCAGCGTCGGGTTGGATCGTCGACGCGACGTTCGGCGGTGGGGGTCACAGCCATGCACTCCTTGACCGCTATCGAGACCTTCGCATTGTCGCTGTTGACCGCGACCCGGATGCTGTCGCTGAGGCGAGCGGAGATCCCCGGTGCTTCGTCGTCCGGGGCAACTTCCGGGAGCTCGATCGCGTCATCGCGGAGGGCCCGTCCCCTGAAAGGGTCGATGGTGTCCTCTTCGACCTCGGTGTCTCGTCGCATCAGCTCGATGATCCGGAGCGTGGCTTCTCGTACCACCACGAAGGCCCTCTCGACATGCGGATGGGTCCCGACACCGAGCGGACCGCTGCAGACATCGTCAACACCCTCGACGAGGCGGAGCTTGCGGACATCATCGCCAGGTATGGCGAGGAGCGATTCGCCAAGCGCATCGCCAGGGCAATCGTCGCCCATCGACCACTCCTCACGACGACGCAGCTCTCGACGTGTGTCGCAGAGTCTGTTCCCGCTCCGGCACGGCGCGGCAAGCATCCTGCGCGGCGAACCTTTCAGGCGATCCGCATCGCGGTCAACGACGAGCTCACGGGTGTCGAGATCGGCGTCGGGCTCGGCATCGACCACCTCCGCGTGGGAGGTCGGCTCGTCGTGATGGCCTACCACTCCCTCGAGGATCGCATCGTGAAGAACGTGCTGAGGGCACGGTCGGAGACGTGCACGTGCCCACCGGGGCTGCCGACGTGTCAATGCGGAGCGCGGCCTGACATCGCCCTCGTCCATCGCAAGGTTCTCCGGGCATCGGAGGCGGAGGTAGCCAGGAACCCACGAGCACGCAGCGCTGTGCTCAGAGTCGCCGAGAGGATCACCCAATGACCACCGAATCGATTCGATCGATCGGCGTCGCCCGTCGCAGGATCGGACGCACGGCCGAGGCCGCAGGCCCAAGGATCGTCCCGCTCGTCTTCTACACGGTGCTGGTCGTCGCTCTGTTCTTCGCCATGATCTACCTGCGGATCGCACTCGACCGCACGGCGTTCGAACTCGACGAGCTGGAACGAGCGATCGAACTCGAGGAGAGCAGGACCCTGGATCTCCGGCTCGAGATCGCACGGCTTCAGGACCCCATCCGCATCGCCACGGAGGCGGAGCGCATCGGGTTGGCGCATCCTTCGGAGCGTTTCGCCCTTCTCGTCAACGGATCGCGCGACACCGCTCCGACCGTTGTCGAAGAGGCCCCGATCAGCGCGCACCAGGGCAGGACCCCGTGATGTCACGGGCCATGCCAGGAGGTGAACGGTGCGGCGCCAGGTCGGAGTGGCCTCTCGCCCGCGGGTCCCAGGCGCACATACCGCCGAACCCCGTCGTTCCGGCATGAGTGGCCGGGTCTGGCGACGCGGCGACCTGAGACTCCTCATCGTGGGCACGGCCTTCCTCCTCGCATGGGTGGGGATCGGGTACCGCCTGTTCGACCTCCAGGGAACGCGTGCCGTCGCCCTTGCCAATGTCGGATTCGATCAGCGCATACGCGAGGAGCCGATCGATGCGAGGCGGGGAACGATCTACGACCGCGAGGGCGTTGAGCTTGCGATGACCATCGACGGGTGGAACGTTGTCGTCGATCCCACCATGCTCGACGACGCTGCTGGTACCGCAGCCCTCCTTGCCCCGTTCGCCGACGCCCCGCTGTCCGAGCTCGAGACGACGCTCGTGGAGGGGCAGGCATCGGGCAGGCGATACGCGGAGATCGCAATGCGTGTGAACACCGCCCACGCCAACGAGATACGGACCGTTGTCGAGGAGAACAGCCTCGTTGGCGTGTTCTTCCGGGAGCAGCCCCTTCGGGTGTACCCAGCGGGCCACATCGCCGCGCAGGTGGTCGGCTTGACGAGGCACGACGACAACAGCGGAATCGAAGGTATCGAGAAGACGTTCGACTCCGAGCTCCAGGGCGAGCCAGGGAGGCTCATCGTCGAGCGCGACCCCTCGGGGCGCGTGATCCCACAGGGTGAGATCCTCCTCGAACCGGCGACGGCAGGTTCGGACGTGATCACGACGATCGACAGGGAGGTTCAGTTCGCCGCCGAGCAAGGTCTGAGGAAAGCCATCCAGCTCACGGATGCCGTCGGTGGCTCCGTCGTCGTGCTCCAAAGGCGGACGGGAGCGATCCTCGCCATGGTGAGCTGGCCGGGCCTCGACCTGAACAACCGATCCGAAGCCGTACCCGATGTTCTGCGCAACAGGGCTGTCGCGGACATCTACGAGCCCGGGTCGACACTGAAGGTCGTCACGGTCGCCGCCGCCATCGAGGAAGGTGTCGTGACGCCCGACACACCGATCGACACTCCGGACTCCCTCGTGGTCGGTGACTTCGAGTACGAGGATCACGGATCGAACCCGGACTGGATGTCCGTCGCAGACGTCGTCATGCGTTCGTCGAACGTCGGCACGATCGAGATCCAGAGGAGGCTCGGCAACGAACTCCACTATGACTACCTCACCGCCTTCGGTCTCGGGGCGCCGTCAGGCCTCGATGTCGCTGGCGAACGCCATGGCCAGTTGGACCCAACGACTCGATGGACCCGGACCAGTGGTTCGTCGATCGCGATCGGCTATGCCGTTGGTACGACGCCGCTCCAGATGGCCGCTGTGTACGCCGCCATCGCAAACGACGGCGTCTGGGTCGAGCCACACCTCGTTCGCGAGATCATCAGGGCAGACGGCCAGCGGATCCTGACGAAACCCCGCTCGAGGCCCGTCGTGTCACCCGAGACGGCAGCAACGATGCGGCGCATGCTCGGGCGAGTCGTCGAGAGCGACGAAGGAACCGGGAGCCGCGCAAGGATGTCCGACTACACCTCGGGCGGCAAGACGGGTACGACCCAGAAGTTCGACGTCGAACTCGAACGCTACAGCGAGGACACGATCGCGTCGTTCATCGGCATGGCTCCATTGGACGATCCCGAGATCGTGGTCGTGGTCGTCCTCGACACGCCGAGTGGAAACCTGGCCGACGGGGCGGATCTGTCCCTTGGCGGTGCGTCCGCAGCTCCGGCTTTTGCAGAGATCGCCCAGAACGCCCTGCACCAGCTCGGTATAGCTCCGGACCGGGAGTAGGGTCGTGGCAGCGACGCTCGGACAGATCGCAGACGTCCTCGGGGCCACCATCGACCCCGCTGACCGATCCCTCGTCGTCACTGACGTCACCCACGACTCGCGTGCCGTGGTCGAAGGTTCGCTGTTCGTGGCCATCACCGGTGCGCGCGACGATGGCCACGCCTTCGCTGGAGCAGCCGTGTCCGGGGGCGCTACGGCGATCCTTGCAGAGCACCCGATCGATCCACGGGAAGTGGGAGCGGCTGTTCCTGTGCTTGTTGTCCCGGGTACGCGACCCGCAATGGCGGTGGCGGCGCGAGAGGCACACGGTCGTCCCGATGAAACACTCTCGATCATCGGGGTCACCGGAACGAATGGCAAGACGACGGTCACCCACATGTGCGAGGCGGTATGGGAGTCCGTCGCACGACCCCACGGGATCGTCGGCACGCTCGGATCCCGCTACGCCGGCATTCCCGTACCTCTCAGCCGCACGACACCGGAGTCCTCCGATCTCCAACGCCTCCTCGCGATGATGCGCGACGGCGGGGTCGAGTCGGTCGCGATGGAGGTCTCCTCCCATGCGCTGGCACTCCACCGCGCCGACGCGATCCACTTCCGAGCCGTCGGATTCACGAACCTGACGCAGGATCACCTCGACTTCCATGGGACCATGGCTGGCTACCTCGCAGCGAAGAAGGAGCTCTTTGCACACGGTCGAGCGGATACGGCCGTAGTGAACGTCTCCAACGCGGCCGGTCGGGACGTCGCGGAGACCACACCGTTGCCGGTCATGACCGTCGGGTGGGCGGACGACCTCGAGGTGTACGCGAGCGGGATGATGCTGACCCGAACCGGCTCGACCTTCACCATCACCCATCGCACCGAGAGGGCGAGTGTGACGCTTCCCCTCCTCGGAACGTTCAACGTGGAGAACGCACTCGTGGCCGTCGGTCTCCTCCTGTGCGACGGGGTCGACCTCGAACACGCAGCTGCGGGGCTCGCGGACATGAATCCGATCCCCGGCCGTATGGAAGTCGTGGGCCATGAACGCGATGTCACCGTCGTCGTCGATTACGCGCACACGCCCGATGCGATCGAATCCGTGCTCGGCACGGTCTCAGAGATGTCATTCGCACGGACGATCGTCGTTCTGGGGGCAGGAGGTGACAGGGATCAGGGAAAGCGCGCGGCGATGGGATCGGCGGCCGCCCGAGGTGCTGATATCACATTCGTCACGACGGACAACCCACGATCCGAGGACCCTGTCGCGATTGCCCGTGTGGTCCAGGAAGGCGCTCTCTCGGCACGCTCCAGCGACGTTCGCGTCGTGATCGACAGGCGGGAAGCGATCGACGCTGCGATCGCGACCGCGTCGGCAGGGGACGTCGTGCTCGTCCTCGGGAGGGGCCACGAGCCCGATCAGGAGGTCGCAGGCCTCAAGCATCCGTTCGATGATCGGGCGGTGGCCAGGGCCGCCCTCGCCGACATGGGCTCAAGGGCGTGAGCGCAACCGCACGCCTCGGATGGCCGGTCCATGCGGTCGCATCCGCCGTCTCGGGACAGCTCGTCGGAGACGGCGAGGCCACCGTCGGATCCGTTGCGACGGACAGCCGTTCGGACGTCCGCGATGCCGTGTTCGTCGCCATCCGTGGTGAACGCTTCGACGGGCACGAATTCGTGGTGGACGCGATCGCGCAAGGCGCCGCGGTGGTGATCGTCGATCGAGCGTACCGGGGATCGGCCGAGCCGAGGATCGTGGTCGACGATACGGTGAGTGCCCTCCTCGATCTGGCGGTGAAGCGGCGCGGTGAGCTCACGGTGCCCGTCATCGCGATAACGGGATCGACAGGCAAGACCTCGACGAAGGACCTCGTCGCAGCAGCGATCCCGGGTTCCTGGTCGTCGCCCAGGTCGTTCAACAATGAAATCGGACTGCCTCTCACCGTCGTGAACACCCCGCATGATTCGACGGCAGTCGTCCTCGAGGTCGGCTCGCGGGGGAGTGGCCACATCTCCTCCCTGCAAGCGGCCATCCGCCCCGACGTCGCGGTCGTCACCAACCTCGGTGTGGTCCATCTCGAGACATTCGGATCCGAGGACGGGCTCGCGGACGCGAAGTACGAGCTCATCGAAGCCCTCGGGCCATCGGGTGTCGCCATTGTGCCCGACGACGAGCCTCGTCTCCAACGCGGAACCGCACCACATCAGCTCACGTTCGGCGAAGGGAGAGGCGACGTCTCCTTCGCTGACCTCGTCGTCGACGCCCTGGGCCATCCCACCTTCACCGTCAGTGCCAGGGCGACTGTCCAGAGGGTGTCCCTCGAGGTCGCAGGAGCGCACCAGGCGCACAACGCAGCCGCCGCCGTCTGTGTTGCAGTCGCTCTCGGCTACGACATCGAGGAGTTCGTCGAGGGACTCTCGAAGGCTTCGGGATCGGCGTGGCGCATGGAGGTCCATGAGGGCCGGTTCACGGTCGTCAACGACGCCTACAACGCAAACCCGCAGTCCGTGGCAGCCGCCCTCGAGACGCTCGCAGCAATGCGAGCAGGAAGGCGGTACGCCGTTCTCGGCCCCATGGCCGAGCTCGGGCCCGTCTGCGAGACGGCGCACCGCGACATGGGCGAGCTGGCGGTGCGGCTCGGAATCGACGGACTCATCGTCGTGGGAGTCGACCACGGCTACGGCATCGGCGCGGGATCGCTCGTCACGAATGCCATGGGTATCGAGGATGCAGCCGATACGCTGCGCGCCGTCGTGGAGCCGGGAGATGTCGTGTTGGTGAAAGCGTCGCGTTCGGCCGGTCTGGAGCGGCTCGCGATCGCCCTGGTCGAGGAGTCACGACCGTGATCTCGCTGCTGTTGTCCTCAGCGATCGCTTTCGCCCTCGTCATTGCGGTGACTCCACTTGCCATTCGCTCCCTCCGCCGCAGGAACATCGGACAGTTCATCCAATCCGAAGTCGAGGGGCACATGCACAAGCAAGGTGTTCCGACCATGGGTGGGATCGTGATCATCCTCGGCGCCTCGATCGGCTATCTCTTCGCCCACTACAAGGTGTTCACGTTCGGTGCCGGGTTCGGATTCAGTGCCCAGCCGATGGATGACAAGGCCGTGCTCGCCCTCGTCGCGTTGATCGGTATGGGGTTGATCGGGTTCGCCGACGACTTCGCCAAGTACGCAAGGAAGCGGAACGAGGGCCTCTCGAAGCGCTGGAAGTTCTCCGGGCAGCTCGTGATCGCCGGTGTCGTTGCGTGGGGTGCCGCCCGTGCGGGGGTGAGCACGGATCTGTCATTCGTGCGACCGCTCGGCATCGACCTCGGTCCTGTCCTCTTCTTCCTGCTCGTGCTCTTCCTCCTCACCGCAACCGCCAACGGCGTGAACCTCACCGACGGCCTCGACGGCCTGGTCGCAGGGTCCAGTGCGCTCGTGTTCGGAGCGTTCGTCCTCATTGCGTTCTGGCAGTCGAGGAACCCGAACTTCTACTCCGTCGATGGAGCACTTGATCTCGCCATCTTCGCGGCGGCGCTCCTCGGTGCCGTACTCGCATTCCTGTGGTGGAACGCTGCACCCGCCAAGATCATCATGGGAGACACCGGTTCCCATGCGATCGGCGGAGCGATGGCCGCGTTGGCGATCCTCACCAACACGCAACTGCTCCTCGCCGTCCTCGGCGGGCTGTACGTGCTCGAGACCGTCTCCGTGATCATCCAGGTGGTCTCGTTCCGTGGCTTCGGACGCCGCGCCTTCCGGATGGCGCCGATCCATCATCACTTCGAGTTGAAGGGCTGGCCGGAAACGACGGTCATCATCAGGTTCTGGATCCTGTCGGGCATCATGGTGGCGATCGGTGTCGGGCTGTTCTACGCCGACTGGGTCGCAGGTCCGGGGTCGATCCAATGAGATACCTCGTTCTCGGTTCCAGCCTGCGCGGACTGTCGGATGCGACCGCACTCGCGCTCGACGATGGCCACACCGTCACTCTCTACGATGCCGAGCATCCGGCCGATCCGGACGGCCTCGACGGTCCCGTGGAGGTCCTTCCCCGCGAATGGAGCAGGGACTACCTCGACGGCATCGATCGGGTCATCACCAGTCCGTGGTTCGCGGAGACCCGACCGCCGCTCTGGGACGTCCTCGCTGCTGGCATCGACGTCGTCACGGAGGCGGGTTTCGGCCTCGAGCACCTCGATCTGCCCGTCATCGCGGTGACCGGGACGAACGGGAAGACCACCGTCACCGAGGTGACAACGGCGATGCTGCGGGCTTCCGGTGTCGACGCCCTCGCTGCGGGCAACATCGGTGTCCCGATCTCGTCGATCAGGACCGGTGATGCAGAGGTCCTGGTCCTCGAGCTGTCGTCGTACCAGCTCCGGTTCATGTCCCCGGTCCGACCCGCCGCCTCGACGGTGCTCAACATCGCGCCCGACCACCTCGACTGGCATGGTTCGTATGCGGCGTACGCCGAGGCAAAGGCGCGCATCGTGCGCGGTGCGCCCGCCGATTCGACCTTCGCATACGACCCTGGGGATCCGCTCGTGTCTCGTATCGCCGCGTCAGCACCGTGCACAACGGTGCCGTGCTCCGGGACGACGGTTCCGCTGAGAGGCAACGGCGTCGACGACGGCGAGATCGTGGTGAATGGTCACCGCCATCGGCCAGTGATCCGCGATGCGTCATTCCTGTTCGATCTCGTCGTCGCGGGAACCCTGGCAGCAGAGTGTGGTGGCACCGTCGAGGGCATCGGGAGCGTGATCGAGACCTTCGAACCGGGAGCGCATCGCCGCGAGCGGATCGGGACCATCGACGGGGTGCTCTTCGTGAACGACTCGAAGGCGACGAATCCCCATGCCGTGATCGCAGCTGTCGGAGAGTTCTCATCAGTTGTGCTGCTGGTCGGGGGGCGGAACAAGGGACTCGACCTCGCACCGCTCGTCTCGATCCCAGGCGTCACGCATCTCATCGCATTCGGCGAGGCAGGACCCGAGATCGCAGCGGCGTCGTCCGAACCCATTCCCGTCGTGCCGACCATGCGTGCGGCCTTTGCCCTCTCGCTCGTGGCCGCACAGCCCGGGGACACGGTCCTTCTCTCCCCGGGATGTGCGAGCTTCGACGAGTTCGAATCCTATGCCGCCAGGGGTGACGCCTTCAGGGAACTGGTGTCAGCAGCTGGGGGAGTGGCGGCATGACCGACACCCTTTCCACCAAGGCACTCCGTCACGCAAGGACTCAGGAGCGGGTCCGGTCCGCTGGCGCCAGACGGTCCGTGTTCCTCATGGTCGTCGTTGCGATGCTGGTGACGATCGGACTCGGGGCCATGTTGTCGGCCTCGTCGGTGGTGTCGATTCGTTCCAGTAGCGATCAGTTCGAATTGTTCTCGAGACAGGTGATGTGGGTCGGGCTCGGCCTCTCAGCACTCGTGGTGGCAGCATTCGTCCCCTATCGGTTCTGGCAACGCATGGCACTTCCCCTCTATGTTGCGACCCTTGTCGCGCTCGTCGTGACCGTCGCGATGGGGGATACGCGAGGTGGAGCGACTCGTTGGATCGTTGTCGGCCCGATCACCATCCAGGCGGCCGAATTCGCCAAGTTCTCCGTTCTCGCACTCCTCGCAGCTGTCCTGACGAAGAAGGGGGAGCTCCTCTCCAGCCTCGGGCACGTCCTCGCACCCCTCGTGGCGATCATCGGTGCCGTGGCCGTGCTCCTGCTGGCCCAACCCGACTTCGGGAACCTGCTCCTGATCGTCGTGCCAGCGTTCGTGATGCTCTCGGTTTCGACCGTTCCCATGCGGTTCGTGTTCGGCCTCGGCGCGCTGGGTGCAATGGCGATGACCGCGCTTGCCATGTCGGCGGACTACCGCAAGGCTCGTCTCCTCGGCTTTCTCGATCCGTTCTCGAACGCACAGGGCTCAGGGCTCCAGGCGGTCCAATCGATGGTTGCGCTCGGGACCGGAGGCCTCTTCGGCGTGGGTCTCGGGCAGAGCCGAGCACGCTGGTCGTGGCTGCCGAATGCCCATACGGACTTCATCTTCGCCATCATTGGAGAGGAAACCGGGCTCGCAGGTGCCGCGATCGTCATCACCCTCTTCGCCCTGCTCGCCGTCGTGGGCGTCTCCATCGCGTTCCGCGCCCCCGAGGGATTCGGCCGACTGCTCGCGGTTGGGATCGTGTCCTGGCTGACGATCCAGGCCCTCGTCAACATCGGTGGCGTGGTTGCAGTGCTGCCGATCACCGGGGTGCCGCTTCCGTTCATCTCGAACGGAGGGAATGCGATGCTCGTCAACCTCTTCGCCATCGGCGTCCTTCTCAACATCAGCCGCTCGTCGGATCGGGCACGGTCGAGCGAGGGATGAGCGTGCGCGTTGCGATCGCCGCTGCAGGGTCCGGCGGTCATGTGTTTCCTGCGCTCGCCGTGGCCGATGCCCTCAGGGAGCGGGGGCTCCCACAAGATCACGTGACGTTCTTCGGCGGCGACCGGATGGAGGCGAAGGCCGTTCCGGCCGCGGGCTACCCATTCGTCGGCGTTGACATCCACGGCCTCCGGAGGAGCTTCTCGATCGACAACGTCGTGCTTCCCCTGAAGGTGCTCCGCGCACGGTCCGTGATCGCCGCGGCGATTGCGTCGTGTGGCCTTCGGGTCATGGTCGTGTTCGGTGGGTACATTGCGGGCCCTGCTGCCCTCGCGGCGACGCGCCAGCGGATTCCCCTTGTCGTCCACGAGGCGAACGCGGTGCCGGGCCTCGCGAATCGGATGATCGCCCGAAGGGCAAGCGTCGTCTACTCGTCGTTTCCTGCGACGACCGAGCGTCTGGGTGGCGCGGTCACCATCGGCAGCCCCCTCCGGTCGGCCTTCGCTTCGTTCGATCGGGTCGCCACACGACCCTCGGCACGAGCGAAGTACGGGGTGCCCTCCGACGGCGTCGTCCTTGCCGTCGTCGGCGGCAGCCAGGGAGCGCAGTTCCTCAACGAGGTCGCGAGGGTGCTCGCCGCTGACCCCACGAGGACGTTCTCGATCATCCATGTGACCGGACCGTCGCACGCCGAGCGGATGATCGCACAAGCGGGTTCCGTCACGGGCTGGATACCGATACCGTTCGAGGACGACATGATCGACCTGTACGCCGCCGCCGACGTCGTCCTCTCCAGAGCGGGTGCGCTCACGGTGTCCGAGCTCCAGGCGACCCGGACACCGTGCGTCGTTGTTCCGCTCCCCGCCGGGCAGGAATATCAGAAGCGCAACGCCGAGGATCTCGTCGCATCGGGCGGAGGCATCGTCGTGTCGCAAACCTCGGCGACGGAGGTCGCAGACGTCATTCGATCCGTTCTGGCCGATGAGGGGCGCCGAACTGCGATGGCCGCCGCGCACCCGACCATCGACCACGCCTCCGCAGCCGGAACGATGGCGGATCGGATCCTGGAGCTCGCAGATGCATGATCCGTCGACGATCCCGAATCGAGTGCACATCGTCGGTGCGGGAGGCACTGGGATGTCCGGTCTCGCGAAGATCCTCTCACAGCTGGGCCATTCGGTCTCTGGATCGGATCTGAAGCCGGCTCGGATGCTCGACGTCCTTCGTGATGTCGGCGTCGAGACCTGGTTGGGTCACGAGCCGGCGAGGATGGCCGAGGTCGGTGTCGTTGTCCGATCGTCTGCCGTTCCGGCGAGTGATCCGGAGGTCGCAGCTGCGCGCGATCTCGGGATCGAGGTCTGGGATCGGCCCCAGCTCCTCGCTCGATTGACGGCCGACAACCCTGCGCTGGGAATCGCCGGAACGCATGGCAAGACCACATCGACGGCGATGATGGTCTCAGCGCTGCGAGGCATGGGTCATGATCCCTCGTTTCTCGTCGGTGGCGAGATCGTCGGCCTGAACACGGGAGCCCACGCTGGTGACGCGACCTTCGTCCTCGAAGCGGACGAGGCGTTCGGGACGTTCCGTCACCTCGACCTCGCGTCGGTGCTCGTCACGAACATCGAGGCCGACCACCTCGACTTCTACGGGACGGTCACCGCCCTCGAAGATGCCTTCGGGCAGGTCGTCGATCGTGTCCCCGGTCCCAGGGTCGGATGCATCGACGATGCCGGTGTCAGGCGCCTCGCCCAGCGCGTCGAGCTCACGGGCTACGGGATGTCGGCCGACGCGCAGTACCGGATCGAGGACCTCGACCACGCGGGCGGCGGTGTGTCGTTCACCCTGGCAGGACCGTCGGACTCCGTCACGGTGTCATTGGGCAAACCAGGCATGCACATCGCCTCCAACGCAGCAGGAGTTCTCACGATGCTCGCCATGCTCGGCCACGATCCGGGCCGGGCAGCGGCAGCCCTCGGGAGCTTCACCGGTGTCCGGCGCCGCTACGAGGTGCGCGGTGTCGTTCGCGGCATCACGGTCGTCGATGACTACGCCCATCACCCGACGGAGGTCGGGGCGACGATCGAAGCGGCCGCACGAGCGACCTCCGGCAGGGTCATCGTCGTGTTCCAGCCGCACAGGTACACCCGTACGGCCGATCTCGGTCCCGCGTTCGGAGTTCCCCTCGCAGGCGCCGACCACGTCATCGTGACGGACATCTACTCGGCAGGGGAGCAGCCCATCATCGGTGTGTCCGGGAGGGTCGTCGTCCAGGCGACCGAGGCCGCGGGCGGTTCAGCGGCGTTCGTCCGGGTGCTCGCAGACGTTCCCGAGCAGGTCGCATCGATCGCCAGGGATGGCGACACGGTGCTCCTCCTGGGAGCAGGTGACATCACGACGATCGCCGCCGAGGTGACGAAAGCCATCGAGGCCACCGCGTGATCTCCCACTCGAGCGTCATGGAGGGCGTGATCCTCGCACCGTTCACGACCTACAAGGTCGGGGGCCCTGCACGATGGTTCGTCGAGCCGAACGATCTCGAGGAGTTGCGGTCGATCCTCGAGGTGACGCCGCCGGCCGTCGATGTCTGGGTTCTCGGCAGGGGTTCGAACGTCGTCATTTCCGACGAGGGATTCGACGGCCTCGTGATCCGGCTCGGGCAGGGATTCTGTGCGTCCGATGTGCGAGGGGATGGAAGCGTCGTCGCGGGCGGCGGCCTGGCCCTTCCCGTACTGGCGCGTGCAGCCGTGGACGCCGGTCGCGGTGGGCTCGAGTTCTACGTGGGTATCCCGGGCTCGGTCGGTGGTGCGGTGCGGATGAATGCAGGCGGTCATGGCTCTGACACTGCCTCCGTCCTGACGAGCGCACGGATCCTGCGGCTGTCGGACCGGGTGGTCGACTCGGTGCCCGTTGGCGACCTCGCTTTCTCGTACCGCAGTTCCGTTCTCTCCGACGACGACATCGTTGTCCAGGCGACGTTCGACACATACGGCATCGATCCCGAAGTCGGGCGCGAGGAACTGCGTGAGATCACCCGATGGCGCAAGGCGAATCAACCAGGCGGAACCCTGAACGCGGGAAGTGTCTTCAAGAACCCGGAGGGGGACTCTGCAGGAGCGATCATCGACCGTCTCGGACTGAAGGGGACGGTGCTGGGCACCGTGACGGTGTCCGACGTCCACGCAAACTGGTTGGTGGCGTCGAGCGATGCAACGGCTGGTGACATCCACCGCTTCGTCCAGACGATCAGGCGGATCGTCTTCGAGCGGTCGGGTATCGAGCTCGAGCCCGAGATTCGCTTCATCGGACGGTTCGCCGACGACGAGGTGGCGCCATGACCTCGATGGACTCGCGAGTCGCGGATCGGCGCAGGGGTGTGTCCGAGGACAAGGCACGGAAGCGACTCCGATGGATCCTCATCCTCATGATCGTCCTGCTCGTGTCCGGTGCGTCCATATGGCTCATCCGGTCACCGCTGCTGTCGATCTCGAGGGTCGACATCACGGGCGTCGTCATGTCCGATCCGGTTGAGCCGATCACCGAGCTCGCGATGGGGGTCGGACGGCCGACCATCGACATCGATGCAGGAGCCCTCGAACGCGCGATCGAGGACGATCCATGGGTAGCGGATGCGTCGGTATCCGTCGTGTGGCCAGGGACGCTCATCGTCGACATCATCGAGCACCGCGCGGTCGCTCCTGTCAAGGCTGGCGATCGTTGGATGCTGGCAGCCGTGGGGGGAGCGGTCATCGTCGACGCGGGCGATCCCGGCTCGGGGCCGCTCATCGAGATAGATCTCGAGGGAACAGGACCGGGCGCGATGACCACCGACCGGAGGATCATCGGTGCCCTCGCCTTCGTCGACGCAACTGCCATCGAACTCAGGGAGGGTTTGCGGGTCTCCGCCGAGGGTGATTCCCTGACCGCAGTCGTCGACGGTCACACCGTGCGGCTCGGCCGTCCCGTCGACATGGCCATGAAGGCAGCGGTCCTGGAAAGCCTCATCGTGCAGGGTCTCGAGCCGGGCGCGTCCGTCGACCTCATTGCCCCGACACGACCCGCGGTGCGAAACCCTCCATCTCAACAAGAGGTTGAGGAATAGGTGCAACGCGAAGGTCGACTGCACCGGTAAGGTTGCCGGGCCATACGCGAGAGGTGACCAAAATGACGAGGGATACAGCCAAGGCGCCGAGCACCTATCTGGCCGTCATCAAGGTGGTCGGTGTGGGAGGCGGAGGCGTCAACGCAGTCAATCGCATGATCGATATGGGTGTCGGTGGCGTCGAGTTCATCGCAGTGAACACGGATGCCCAGGCCCTCCTCATGTCTGATGCCGACGTCAAGCTCGACATCGGTCGTGACTCGACACGCGGCCTCGGAGCGGGAGCGAACCCGGAGGTCGGACGCGAGGCGGCAGAGGAGCACAGGGACGAGATCGAGGACGCCCTCGGCGGATCTGACATGGTCTTCATCACCGCAGGAGAGGGTGGGGGAACCGGCACGGGCGCCGCTCCCGTCGTCGCGGAGGTCGCTCGCGCCCTTGGGGCCCTGACCGTCGGCGTCGTGACAAGACCCTTCGGCTTCGAGGGTCGCCGTCGTTCCGTCCAGGCGGAACAGGGAATCCAAGCCCTCAAGGCTGCGGTCGACACCCTCATCATCATCCCGAACGAGCGCCTCCTCGAGATCGCTGACCAGAACACCCCCGTCGTTGACGCGTTCCGGATGGCGGACGAGGTCCTCACGGCAGGCGTCAAAGGGATCACCGAGCTCATCACCACGCCAGGGTTGATCAACGTCGACTTCGCGGACGTCAAGACGGTGATGTCGGACGCAGGCTCCGCCGTGATGGGAATCGGTGTCGCAACGGGCGACAGTCGGGCACTCCAGGCCGCCGAGAAGGCGATTTCGAGTCCACTGCTCGAAACCTCGATGGAGGGGGCACGAGGTGTGCTCCTGTCCATCGCGGGACCAAGGGACATGACCCTGCACGAGGTCAACACCGCTGCATCATTGATCAGCGAGCACTCCGACGCGGATGCGAACATCATCTTCGGCTCCGTGATCGACGAGACGCTCGGTGACGAGATGCGGGTGACGGTCATCGCTGCGGGCTTCGACCGGGACCGCAGGGGGAGCTTCACTCCTTCGATCCCCGGCACGACGCCCCCTCGCCAGCGATCGTCGCTGCTCGATCAGGGTCGCGACGACGGAAGTGAAGGAACCGACGAGATGGACATCCCGGGATTCGTCCAGGGATGATCCGGTCGGAGGCGATCCGAACGGTTGCGTTCGGTACGCTCGCCGAAGGCGACGGTCGCAAGGACCCTGACGCTCGAAGGCGGATGAGCTCGTCCATCGGGATCCCTGACGCCTGGGCGACGATCACACAGGTCCACGGTGCAACGGTGCTGCGCGCGACAGCGGCGGCCGCACTCGGGCAGGCCGACGGGGTGTGGACAGCTGAACGGGATCTCCCGATCGTCGTTGCGACGGCAGACTGCGTTCCCGTGGCAATCGAGGCGGCGGGGGCCATCGGGCTCGTTCACGCGGGCTGGCGCGGCGTGGTTTGCGGCGTCGTCCCAGCGACCATCGAGGCGATGGCCGCTGAGGGCCATATTCCGGAACGTGCGGTCCTGGGACCCCACATCGGACCGTGCTGCTACGAGGTCGGCGGCGAGGTCATCGCTGCCGTGGGCGGCCACGCGTCACGAACCACCTGGGGAACCGTGAGCCTGGATCTCGCCGGCGCGATCCGCGAGCAGCTCGAAGGCATGTCAGTCGACCAGGTCGCCATCTGCACTCGCGACGACGATCGCTTCTCGTCACACCGAAGGGACGGCACCACGCATCGACAGGTGACGGTGGCATGGCGGTAGGGCTCGATGCCGTTCTGGACAGAATCTCGCGTGCGTGCGCACGTCGAGGTGTGGACAGCGATACCGTCATCCTCGTCGTCGTGTCGAAGCATCGATCCGACGAGGATGTTCGTAAGGTGTACGACTCCGGTCAGCGGGTGTTCGCTGAGAATCGCGCACAGGAGCTCGCACTCCGGCGCACCGCCGATCTGCCTGATGACATCGAGTGGCACTTCGTGGGCCCCCTCCAGAGCCGTAAGGCGGCATCGGTCGGAGCGCATGCGTCGCTGCTCCAGTCGATGGACAGGCTGAAGCTCGCGAGGATCTGGCGGGATCAGTGCCGCGAAGTCCCAGTCCTCGTCCAGTTCAACCTCGCGGGGGAGCCACAGAAGTCCGGCTTCCCTCCCGACGAGGCGGGCCGGGTCCTCGATGACCTCCTCGCGCTCGGCCTCGATGTGCAGGGTGTGATGGCGATTCCTCCGAACGCGCCCGACCCGGAGATGGCACGACCGTGGTTCGCGCAGCTCCGGGGGATCTTCGACATGTACCGGACCGACGTGCCCTCCATTGACACCTGCTCGATGGGCATGTCGAACGATCTCGAGGTCGCGATCGAGGAGGGTGCCACCATGGTGCGCATCGGACGGGCTATCTTTGACGCGACAGCCGACACCTGAGACGACCTACGGGACGGTACGCATGGCATCTCTGTGGAACAAGACCCTCTTCTACCTTGGCCTCGTAGACGAGGAGGTCCAGGGTGACGATGCCGTTGACCAGGGCCTCGGTGACGTGCGCCCGATGGGCGCCGAACGCCCGGGCAACCCGCAAGCCGGGCAGGTGTCGACGGTTCGCCCCCCCGGAAGTGGGGTCGCCGGTAGGCGTGTTGAGCCCCCCGCAGCGACGCGCCGTCAGATGTCAGGTGATCCCGGGCACGCCGAGGCCGGCGTGTACATCCACTCGAACGTGTCATCCATTGGAGGATCGGATCTACCCATGCGGAGGACGGAACCGGAGTCCCAGATCATCGCCGCACGCAACTTCTCCGACGCCCAGGTCCTCGCTGATGCGATCCGTTCGGGCAGGAGCGTCGTCCTCGACCTACGCGGCACCGAACCGGAGATGGTGAGGCGACTCGTCGACTTCGCCTCCGGCCTGACGTACGCGCTCGATGGGAAGATGTCCAAGACATCACAGGGCGTCATCCTCGTGACCCCTGGTGGAGTGAGCATCGGGACGGCCGAGCAGGAGCGACTGTCCGCGCTCGGCCTCTACGGATCAGCGCACTGACGTGGGGATTCTTCGCTCGTTGGTCCAGCTCGTTTCGCTCGCCCTCCTGGTGTGGATCGTGTTGTCCTACATCGTGGTCTTCGGGCGCATCCCGTTCGACCATCCGATCCGTCGGCTCTACGAATTCCTTTCGCGCATGATCGAACCGATCCTGCGTCCGATCAGGGCAGTCGTACCGCCGGTGCGTGTCGGTGGGGCTGCGCTCGACCTCTCACCGCTGATCCTGATCTTCGGACTCCAGATACTCGCTGCAGTGCTTCCGCGCTGACCGGGCTCACGCCACGGGACCGCGATCGTCAGGACACCTGGGCCTTACGAACCGTGAATGTCATGGACGATCCTGCGAGCTCCACGCCCTCGCCGTCGGTCCCACCCCGCTCGATGCCGATGGCCAGCACCTCGGAGGCGATGAGGTCTGCGTGGAGCTCGAACGAGGTGATGACGTCCTCGTCGTCGGAGTCCCACCGCACGACGATCCGGTCGACCACATCGAGACCCAGGTCGCGGCGTGCAGACTGAAGCCTGTTGACGATCTCTCGGGCAATGCCCTCGATGCGCAGATCGTCGTCGAGCCTCGTGTCGAGGGCAACGGACAGCGAGCCCTCCGTCGCGACCACGGTGCCTTCGCGTGCCGTACGGCTGATCACGAGGTCCTCCGCGACGAGACCGTATCCGGTCACGGCTTCCGGAACCCCATCGAGCATCGATCCAAGGGTGCCCTGATCGAGGCCGGCGACCGCTTCGGTGATCCTGTCCATGAGGTTGCCGAATCGCGGCCCGAGGACCCTGTAGTTCGGTCGGGCCTCGAGATCGACGAGGCCACCCTCATCCGCGTGGACCTCGACCGAGTGGACGTTGAGCTCCTCCGCGATGAGGTCGGCATGGCTCGCGACCGCCGCACGCTCAGATGCCGATCTCGTGACGACGGTCACGAGCTGCAGGGGCTGGCGGGTACGGAGTCCCTCTCGCTTGCGCAGACCGCGGCCGAGGTTGACAACGGTGCGAACGGTCGACATCGCGGCCTCGAGGCCGGTGTCGATGGACGACGGGACGGCCTCTGGGTAATCCGTGTGATGGATGCTCTCGGGTGCCCCAGAATCGATGGATCGAACGAGGCCCTGGTAGATCTCCTCCGTCACGAACGGCAGCACGGGAGCCGCCACCTGGGCGAACGTCGTGAGCACCTCGTAGAGCGTTGCGAATGCGGAGAGCTTGTCGAGATCGTCCTCGATCCCGCGATGTGTCCAGAACCGGCGTCGGCTCCTGCGGATGTACCAGTTCGTGAGATGCTCCACGAACCCGATCACCCGAGGGATGACCGCGTAGAGCCGATACGCCTCCATCTCCCTGTTGACATCAGAGATGAGGCTCTGAACCATCGACACGATCCATCGGTCGATCTCGGGACGATCGCCAAGTGGTGGCGCGTGTTCGAGGTCTTGTGCGGTCAGGCCGTCCGCCGTTGCGTAGGTGGTGAAGAACGAGTACGAATTCCATAGCGGCAGGAGAACCGTGCGAACGACTTCGCGTACACCTGCCTCCGAGAACCTGAGGGGTTCCCCGCGCACCACGGGCGAGTTGATCAGATATGCGCGGAGGGCGTCTGCCCCGAACTGGTCGAGCACATGGGACGGATCCGGGTAGTTCCGGAGCGACTTGGACATCTTGCGGCCGTCCTCCGCGAGGATCATTCCGGTCACCACACAGTTCTGGAACGGCGCTTCGTCGCGGATCGCCGTCGAGAGCACGAGGAGGGTGTAGAACCAGCCGCGCGTCTGGTCGAGTCCCTCCGCGATGAAGTCCGCAGGGAATCGCTGCTCGAAACGCTCGGCGTTCTCGAACGGGTAGTGGATCTGGGCGAAGGGCATGGACCCACTCTCGAACCAACAATCGAGGACCTCGGGAACCCGGCGCATCGTGCCCGTGCACTCGTCACAGGTCCACGTGACAGCGTCAACGAAATGCTTGTGCAGATCATCGAGGTGTGAACCCGAGAGCTCAGCAAGCTGATCGCGCGACGACACGGCCACCATGTGCCCACCCTCGTCGCACACCCACACCGGGATGGCTGAGCCCCAGTATCGGTTTCGGCTGATCGCCCAGTCCCTGGCACCTTCGAGCCAGTTTCCGAAGCGGTTCGCGCCGATCGCCTCGGGCACCCATCGGATCCCCTTGTTGATCTCGACCATGCGGTCCCTGAACTGCTCGACCGCGACAAACCATGTCGGGATGGCCTTGTAGATCAGGGGCGTGCCCGTGCGCCAGCAGAACGGATAGGAGTGGTTGATCGTGGCTCGAGCGAAGAGGGCACCCGACTCGGCGAGCAACGTCATGAGGGTGGCGTCTGCGTCCTTGACGTTCATCCCGGCGACATCTGGCACATCGTCGGTGAAGCGCGCCTCGGCATCGACGGGATCCACGAGGACGTCGATCGCTGCCTCGGCGAGGGCGCGGAAGTCGGCCTCGCCGTACGCCGGAGCCATGTGGACGAGACCCGTTCCCTCGTCTGTCGTCACGTCGTTCGAGTGGATCACCACGAACGCGCCCTCCGCTGCCCTGTCTGCGAAGTAGTGGAACGGTGGTCGATAGCGGGTTCCGATGAGATCCGAACCCTTTGCGGTGCCGAGCACGGCGGCATCGTCGCCGAAGATCCTCTGGACGAGGTCGCTGGCTGTCCAGTAGATGAGCTGCCCGGAACGCACGCGCGTGTACTCGAGGTGCGCGCCGACGGCGATCGCCAGGTTCGCAGGTACGGTCCACGGAGTAGTGGTCCAGAACAGAAGACGATCGCCAGCGACGGCGGGTCCCCTTCCATCGAGGACCTCGACGGCCACGGTGATCGCAGGATCGTCCACGTCGCGGTAGTCGAGGTTCGCCTCGAAGTTCGAGAGGGGCGTCGTTGCACCGTACGAGTACGGGAGGACCTTGAAATCCCGATAGACGAGGCCGCGCTCCCACAGCTGGCCGAAGACCCACCAGACGCTCTCCATGAAGTCGACGTCCATGGTCTTGTAGTCGTCCTCGAAGTCGACCCACCGTCCGATTCGCCCGGTGATCTCGTACCAGTCCTCGGTCGTCGTATTCACCATTGCGCGGCAGGCCTCGTTGAACACGTCGATGCCGAGTTCCTGGATCTGTCGCGGACCCGACACGTTGAGCAGCTTCTCCACCTCCATCTCGACGGGGAGGCCGTGGGTGTCCCACCCGAACCTCCGCTCCACGCGGTGTCCTCGCATGGTCCAGTACCGCGGCACGATGTCCTTGACGACGCCCTGGAGGATGTGTCCGTAGTGCATTGATCCCGTCGCGAAGGGAGGGCCGTCGTAGAACGTGTACTCGGTGTCGGGGCTGCGAAGCTCAACGGACCTTGCAAAGGCGTCGATCGACTCCCAGAACGACAGGATCCGTGCGTCGAGCGCTGGGAAGTCGACGGCGGAATCGACTCGGGGAAAGCTGGGTTCTGTCACGGCGTCGTCCTCAATCTCGTCACCTGTCGGTGCCGGGACGGGGGACCCGCGGTACCACCCGGCTTGCCAGATCGCGTCTGGCCGCTCCATTGACCCGTTTCGTGGGCTGACCGACGGGTTCTACTCCCGAGGGCCGGACGCCCGTCAGGTTCTTCCCGTAGCTCGGAGGTGATGTTCCCCTTCGCAGGTAGCGGCCTCTCACCGGCACCGCCTCGCTGTCCACCTGGCCTCGAAGGAGATTCGTCCTCGTCGTAGCGCCTTTGGAGAATAGCGCGCCACCGACTGACATCGGGTCGTGGACACCTATCGTCGCAGCGTGACATCTGCGATCAGGCCCACGAAGTCAGGCGTCGTCGTGGACGTCCTCGTCCAGCCAAACGCCAGTGTCGCGGAGGTCGTCGGTCCTCACGGGGATCGCATCAAAGTACGCGTGACGGTTCCACCCGAGCGGCTGCGGGCCAACGAAGCGGTGTGCGACCTCCTCGCACGTGTGTGCGGGGTGCGTGCGGCAACCGTGGTGGCTGGTCGAACGGCGCGATCCAAGACCGTGGAACTCCATGGCGCCGACCTCGGGACCGTCCGGCGGGTGCTTCTCGGACCGTCGAAAGCTCCGTGACGGTGCTACATTCCTCCCGCCAGCAGGAGGAGACATGGCCAGGCAACTCTCAGCTTCGACGCTCGACCGTCTCCGCCGTAAGCTCGCGGAGGAACGCGAACGCCTCGAGCACATCATCGACGAGCATGAGCGCGAGCGCGAGGAGAGCAAGCTCTCCGAGGCCTCGGCCGACCGCAGCGCGGATCCCGACAACGTCGATGGCGGCGCCATCGAAGTCGAGATGGAGATGGACATCGCGATGGTCCAGAACGCCCGCGGCTTGCTCGAACGTGTCAAACATGCACAGGATCGCATGGAGAAGGGTCTCTACGGAACATGCGAAGTGACGGGCGAACCGATTCCGCTGGCTCGGCTGGACGCCCTGCCGTACGCGACGACGACGGTGGAAGCGGCAAACCGCATCTGAGCAACAGGCTGCTCGCCCTTGTGGTGGCGGGTGCCGTCGTCATCGTTGATCAGGTCACCAAGTGGTGGGCGGTCAACGAGCTGGAGGATGGCCCCATCGTCCTCATCGATGGCTTCCTCCAGCTCCGTCTCCTGTTCAACACGGGAGCATCGTTCTCGATCCTGTCCAACGCAGGGCCGATCCTCGCGATCGTCGCCTTCGGTGTGGTCGGCCTGATCATCTACATCCTCGGTGATGCGTCGCGTCGCGTCGAGGCGGTGGCCCTCGGACTCGTGCTCGGCGGTGCAATCGGCAACCTGCTCGACAGGGTGCTGCGCGGCGATGGGTTCCTCGACGGGGCGGTGGTCGACTTCATCGACTTCTCGTTCTTCGCAACCTTCAACGTCGCTGACGCCGCGATCAATGTCGGTGTTGCGCTCCTCCTGTTCGCCGCATTCGTCCTACGCCGATGACATCGATCGTGGTCCCCGGCGAGCTCGACGGCGAACGAGCGGACAAGGTGATCGCCGTGCTCCTCGACATCGCCCGATCCGAGAGCCGTGGAGCCTTCGATGAGGGACGGGTGTCGATGGGAGGCCACCCCGTGAAGCCGGGGCAACGCCTGGCACAGGGCGACGAGATCGAGGTCGAGCTCGCCGTGAGGTCCGTCGGCATCGTAGCTGACGGCTCGGTGCCGTTCTCCGTCGTGTACGAGGACGCCGATCTGGTCGTCGTGGACAAACCCGTCGGAGTCGTGGTCCATCCTCCTTCCGACCGGTCTGCACCATCGCTCGTCCACGGACTGATCGCACGCTATCCCGAGATCGTCGGTGTCGGTGTCGACGGAAGGTGGGGCATCGTGCATCGACTCGACAGGGACACATCCGGACTGCTCGTGGTCGCGAGGACGCATCGTGCCCACGAGGCGCTCAGTGGCCTGATGCGGTCCCGACGGGTGTCCCGTCGATATGTCGCGCTCGTTTCAGGTGCCTTCGATGCAGCGAGGGGGACGATCGATGCACCCATAGGGCGCGATCCGTCGAATCCCACAAGGATGAGGATCGACCGAGGGGGAAGGAAGTCGGTCACGCACTACCGGAGGCTCGCGACATGGGTGGATCACGACCTGTCACTGGTGTATGTCGCCCTCGAGACGGGCAGGACCCACCAGATCCGGGTTCACATGCAGGCGATCGACCATCCCATCGTCGGGGACCCGTCGTATGGACGTACGGGCGGTGTCGGCGATCCGGGCAGGCCGTGGCTCCACGCCCAGCGGCTGGTCTTCGATCATCCCTTCTCGGATCGCGTCGTCGATGTGACGGCGGAGCTTCCTGGCGATCTCGTGGATAGTCTTTCGCGCATCGGACCGCCCACGAGCGGCTCGATCGACGATATCGCCGAGGAGCTGCCATGACCGCCCACTACGAACGTCTCTCGAACCTCGACGCATCGTTCCTCGCACTCGAGTCCCGCTCGACGCACATGCACGTCGGTGCGGTCGCGGTCTTCGGGCCGGGACCCCACAGCACCCCGGACGGAGTGGACATCGACTTCATCCGTGACCTGATCGCGTCGCGGCTCGACGCGATACCGCGTTATCGCCAGCGGATCGCAACGGTTCCGATCGAGGGCCATCCCGTGTGGGTCGATGACGAGCACTTCCACCTCGACTACCACGTCCGCCACACGGCCCTCCCCAGCCCAGGTAGCGACGATCAGCTCAAGGCACTCGTCGGAAGGCTGATGTCCCAGCAGCTCGATCGAACTCGTCCGCTGTGGGAACTGAACATCGTCGAGGGAATCGAAGGTGGGGGGTTCGCGGTCGTCGGCAAGATCCACCATTGCATGATCGACGGGATCTCGGGCATCGACCTCATGGCGGTCATCCTCGACTTCACGCCGGACGCACAGGTGTCCCCTGCGACACCATGGAAGCCTCGGCCAGCGCCGAACGGGACCGAGCTTGCCGTCAAGGAGGTCTCGCGAACCCTCTCGACCGTGCTCGCGAGTGTCTCGGATCTCTCATCGATCATGTCGGACATCGACGGCGTGCGCAACGACCTCGGGCGTCGCGTCCGCGCCGTCGGTGCGTCTTTGTCATCGGGTTGGCTGACGCCGACCGGTCACACCCCGCTCAACGGCCCGATCGGGCCAGCCCGGTGGTTCGACTGGGTGGATATCCCCCTCGCCGACGTGAAGTCCATCAAGAACGAGCACGGCGCGACGGTGAACGACGTGATGCTCGCCATCGTGGCGGGCGGCGTGCGTCGCTACCTCCTGACCGAAGGGGGGATGACCGATGAGGAGGTGGCCGCGACCGAGTTTCGGATCATGGCGCCCGTGTCTGTGCGATCCGAGGTGGAACAGGGGACCCTCGGGAACAAGGTCGCGATGTGGCTCATGAGCCTGCCAATCGGTGAGCCCGATCCGGGAGCGCGAATCAAGGCGGTCAAGGAGGCGACCAAGAACCTCAAGGACACTGATCAGGCCCTCGGCGCCTCGACGCTCGTCTCGGTGTCGACCGGCGCACCAGCAACCATCGTCTCGCTCGCGACGCGCCTGGCGAGCGGCATTCGCCCGTTCAACATGACGGTCACGAACGTTCCCGGACCCCAATTCCCCATGTACCTCGCAGGGAGTGAGATGCAGGCGTCGTATCCGCTCGTACCACTGTGGCAGAGCCACGGAGCTGGTATTGCGATGTTCTCGCTCAATGGGAAGATCGACATCGGGATCAACATGGATCGGACCCTGATCACCGAACCTCGAGCGCTCGGCGAGGCCGTCATCGCGTCCTTCGTAGAGCTCTCTCGTACACCGCGTGCCCCCGCGACCAAAGCCCGCGCATCGACCGTCAAGAAAGCACCTCCGATGGGAACGCGCTAGCCAGCGTCGAGTTGGGTGACCTTTGCTACAACAGGCGGTGCAGCCGTCAGCCGAAGAAGGTCCTGGCGGTCGCATAGAGCGACTCGGGCACACCCCTGATCCCTGAGGTCGCCTCATCGAGTGGCACCGGCACGATCTCGGTCGCGTTGACGGCCGCCATCACGTTCGTGAGGCCATCAATCGCCATGTCTGCTGCCGCAACCCCGAGCCGGGTGGCGAGCACGCGGTCGGAGGCAGCAGGCGTGCCACCACGCTGTATGTGCCCGAGTATCGACACGCGGGTCTCGAAGCCGGTGAGGTCCTCGATGGCGTCGGCGACTTGGTACCCCACGCCGCCGAGGCGATCAAACCCGAAGGCGTCCTTCTTGAGATCCAACGGGTGATACCCGGCAGGAGGATCGATGCCCTCCGCAACGACAACGATCGAGTATCTGTGGCCCGTCCTGTGGCGCTTTCGCAGGGTCGAAGCGACCTGTTCGAGGTCGTATGCGAACTCCGGGATCAGCACGTAGTCGGCGCCTCCTGCGATCCCCGCGTAGGTGGCGATCCATCCCTTCGTTCGCCCCATCACCTCGACCACGATGACCCGGTTGTGCGCTTCGGCGGTCGTTGCGAGACGGTCGATCGCCTCGGTTGCGATTTGTACGGCAGTGGCGAATCCGAAGGTCGTGTCGGTCCCGTTGATGTCATTGTCGATCGTCTTCGGTACCCCGATCACGTTGAGGCCCTCATCGGCGAGCTGGCTCGCAGATCGCAGGGTGCCGTCCCCGCCGATGACCACCAGCCTGTCGATGCCGTTTCGCGAAATGGTGGCGCTGCACGACGCGAGGCCGTCGCCGTGCACGTAGGGGTCCATCCTCGATGTTCCGAGCATCGTGCCACCGCGTCCGAGGATGCCGCGCACCGAGTCGCGGTCGAGGCTCATCGTGCGGTCGTTCATGAGCCCCTCCCACCCGTCGCGGATGCCCACGACCTCGGTGTCGCGCTCGAGCGCTCGACCCACGACGCCCCGGATGACGGCGTTGAGTCCCGGGCAGTCGCCACCTGCGGTGAGCACTCCGATGACGCTCACGAATCCTCCTGGAGGGTTGCGGATCGATCGTAGGTGCGAACGATGCTCGTAGGGCATGCTCGCGCTGCCCTAACATTAGGGGTCCGCCGGGTCGCGTGATCGGGTGGTGAGCTGGGCGCGACAGGCACGACGACGGCGGGCACGCACAGGCCGCCCCACATGCTTACATGCATGGTATTCGACGATCGAGGTCCGTTTGGCCGACAGCTTCGCCCACCTTCATGTCCACACCGAGTTCTCGATGCTCGATGGGGCGGCTCGTGTGCAGGATCTGGTGAGAGCCGTCGAAGCGGACGGCCAGCCCGCCGTTGCGATCACGGACCATGGCGTGCTGTACGGCGTCGTGGACTTCTATCGGGCGGCACGGGATGTCGGGGTGAATCCCGTCATCGGAATCGAGGCATACGTCACACCCGGTAGTCGGTTCGATCGTCCGGCGCGCAGGGACGACATCCGGTACCACATGACCATCCTCGCCGAGAACGAGACCGGGTACCGCAACCTCATGCAACTGGCGTCGCTCGCGTATCGGGACGGGTACTACTACAAGCCGCGCATGGATGCGGAGCTCCTCAGCACCTACTCAGAGGGCTTGATCGCAACGACAGGGTGCCTCGGTGGCCATGTGCCACAGCTGCTGGGTGTCGATGAACCGGCCGACGACGACCAGAAGGGACAGGAGCGCGACGTCGAGGCAGCGATCGCCGCCGCGTCGATGTATCAGGACATCTTCGGCAGGGACAACTTCTTCATCGAGCTCCAGGACCATGGCATCCCTGCACAGCGACGGATCATGGCGGACCTCCTCGACATCGGGAGGCGCATCGACGCACCTTTGCTCGCGGCGAACGACTCGCATTACACGAGGGCAGACGAAGCCGACGCCCACGATGCCCTCCTGTGCATCCAGACCGGATCGATGAAGTCCGAGGAGAACCGCTTCAAGTTCCACTCCCAGGAGTTCTACGTCAAGTCGGCCGCCCAGATGCGAGCGCTCTTCCCGTCCGACGAGTTCCCGCAAGCGTGCGACAACACCCTATGGATCGCTGAACGGGCCCGGGTGGAGATCGAGTTCGACCAGATCCTTCTTCCGAACTTCGAGGTGCCGAGCGGGTACGACGAGGATTCCTACCTGAGGCACCTCGTCCTCGAGGGTGCCCATGCCCGGTACGGGACGCTCGATACTGTCGTGTCGGATCGGATCGAGTACGAACTCCGTGTCATCTCGGAGATGGGGTTCTCGGCGTACTTCCTGATCGTGTGGGACCTCATCGCCCACGCCGCTCGGCGGGGCATCCGAACAGGGCCGGGGCGCGGGAGTGCTGCGGGTTCGATCGTCGCGTACTGCCTCAGGATCACGGATCTCGACCCCATCGCCTACGGCCTGATCTTCGAGCGTTTCCTCAACCCCGGCCGCAAGGAGATGCCCGACATCGACATGGACTTCGACGAACGGTACCGATCCGAGATGATCGCCTACTGTGCCCAGAAATACGGCTCGGATCATGTTGCGCAGATCATCACGTTCTCGACGATCAAGGGGAAGCAGGCGATCCGGGACGCCGCAAGGGTGCTCGATTATCCCTACTCGGTCGGGGACCAGCTCGCAAAGGCGATGCCCCCCGCAATCCTCGGCAATGACGCGACGATCGACCAATGCCTCGAGGTCCCCGGAGGGGACGCTTCGACCATAGATCGCGACCATTACTCCGCGGCCTCGGGGCTTCGGGAACTCCTCGACACCATGGACGGAGCCCGCGAGATCATCGAAACGGCGCGTGGCCTCGAAGGTCTGAGGCGCCAGGACTCCATTCACGCTGCCGCGGTTGTTATCTCACCACAGCCTCTCACGACGATCGTCCCCACCCAGCAGAAGGGTGAGGATGCAGAGATCGTCACCCAGTACGAGATGCACGGCGTGGAGGCGCTCGGACTCCTCAAGATGGATTTCCTCGGGCTCCGCAACCTCTCGACGATCGAGCGTTCCCTCGAGCTGATCGAGCGGAATACGGGCATTCGTCCCGACATCGACGGTGTGCCCCTCGACGATCCTGGCGTGTATGAGATGCTTCAGCGAGGCGACTCGGTGGGAGTGTTCCAGTTCGAGGGTGGACCCATGCGTGCCCTCATGCGAAACCTCGGGCCTGACCGATTCGAGCACCTCATCGCCCTCAACGCCCTCTATCGTCCCGGTGCCCTCGGTGCAGGCATGCACCTCGAGTATGCCGATCGCAAGAACGGCAAGACGGCGGTCGGCTACCTCCATCCCGATCTCGAGCCCGTCCTGTCCGACACGTACGGGATCATGGTGTACCAGGAACAGGTGATGCAGACCGCCGAGCGGATCGCGGGGTTCTCCATGGTCGATGCGGACAGCCTCCGCAAGGCGATGGGCAAGAAGATCCCCGCACTGATGAAGGAGCAGCAGAACAAGTTCGTCGCAGGGTGCGTGGCGAACGGCTACGACGAGCAGCTCGGTACCGACCTGTTCGGATTCATCGAGCACTTCGCCGGCTACGGCTTCAACAAGAGCCACTCGGCGGCGTACGCGCTCGTGGCCTACCAGACCGCATGGCTCAAGGCGCACTACCCCGCCGAGTACATGGCGGCCCTCCTGACGTCGGTCAAACGTGACAAGGACAGGACTGCGGCGTACCTGCACGAGTGCCGCATGATGGGGATCCCTGTGCGGGTTCCCGGAGTGAACGTCTCGGAACGGGACTTCCTCGCTCATGACGGGCAGATCATCTTCGGCCTGTCTGCCGTGCGCAACGTCGGCGAAGCGGTCACCGACCTCATCGTGGCTGAACGCCTCGGTAACGGACCGTACGAGGACTTCTTCGACTTCATCGACAGGGTGGACATCCAGGTTCTCAACAAGCGGACGATCGAGTCGATGATCAAGGCCGGTGCGTTCGACTCACTCGGGTACGCACGACGCGGGCTTCTCGAGGTGTCGCACACAATCGTCGATGGAACCCTCGATCGACGTCGCGCAGAGGAAGCCGGCCAGTACAGCCTGTTCGGTGGCTCAACGGCCACCGCGACCGCGGTCGGGACGTCGGTGCCTGAACACGAATGGGACAAGAAGGTGCGGCTGGCGTTCGAGAAGGAGATGCTCGGACTGTACGTGTCCGATCACCCGTTGCTCGGTGTCGAGAAGGCTCTCACGGGTATGACCGATACCGTCATTCCCGGACTCTGGGATCGCGAGGACCGCTCCCAGGCGACGATCGCCGGGGTCGTCGGTTCGGTGAACCGCCGTTACACACGTGCGGGCCAGCCGATGGTGTACTTCGTCCTGGAGGACCTGCAGGGTTCCGTCGAGGCGGTGGCATTCCCGAAGACGGTCGCCGAGCACGGTCCCATGATTCGTGAGGATGCGGTGCTCGTTTTGCGCGGGAGGGTCGATCATCGCGGGGACGATGTGAAGTTCATCGTCCAGTCCGTGTCGGAGCCAGACCTCTCGAGCGATCGGAGTGTTCGTGTCAGGGTTCCGGCCTCGCGCCTGTCGCCGACGGTCGTTGGGCGGCTCAAGGACGTCCTGGCGAACCATCCCGGAACCGCCCCCGTGTACATCCACATGCACGGCGACACGGGTGAGAAGGTGCTGCGCGTCGGGCAGGAACACCGCGTCGATCCACGATCCGCTCTCTTCGCCGAGCTTCAGGAGCTCTTCGGGCCCTCCAGCGTGTTCTGAACCGAGCTGCGCGTCGCGCGTCGGTCAGGACTCGGCGATGCGACCCATCACGCCGCTTCCCTCGATCATGGCGGCGAGATCATCGACGGTGGACGGTGGCGGGGAGCGCCACGCGACGGTCGAGACAGGCACGCCGTACAGGGCAGCGAGTTCGTCGACGGCATCGGACTGGCGACGTGCCTCCGAAGCCCACGCCCGCAGGTTGGTTCTGACCGCGACGCGAAGGTCCGGGTCGTCGATACCGCGCAAGGGACGCTGGGCATCCTCGGTCCAGACACTCGGAAGAGCGCGGTTGAACAGGATGATGGCCGGGTCGATACGGATGTCCCCGAGCTCGCGGAAGAAGCGATGGGTCTCGTGCAAGGGAGTCGGATCGGCGGTCGTCGCAATGACGGTGGTCGCCGCGCGGAGGTACCGCTCGATCGTTCGTGAACGCGACGAAAGTGCGTCGTACATGGTCCGGAGGTCGAGCAGGAAGTCGGCGACGTCCGAGAGCATCGGCCCGCCGAGGATCGTGTCGGCGACGCGCAGCATCGGCTTCGCCGTGAACCGGTACAAGAGGCTTCGTCCCGGGAGATGAGAGCCCGTGAGCCACTTGAGGAGCTTTCCCGAGACGAGGTCGCCCGTGGTCGCCGGTGCACGGAAGAAGTCGATGCCACCCCCCGATGGTGGGGTGTCGACGACGATCACGTCGTACGAACGGGACTCGATGTATTCGGCCGTGCGCTCACCTGCTGCGTATGCCTGGGCTGCAGGAAACCGGTCCGCGATAGCGCGGAAGTAGGGGTTGACGAGGAGCCGATCACCCACGTCGGGGTCCGCGTAGCGGTGGATGATCGCCTCCCAGCTCGCGGAGACGTCGAGCATCGCCGCCCACATTCCCTCGACCGTTGCCACGGGGGTCGGCTCGTCACCGAGCGTCGACACCCCAAGTGCGTCCGCCAACCGTTTTGCGGGATCGATGGTGAGGACGAGCGTCTTGAGCCCTGTTCCCGCGAGCGCCACTCCCATCGCAGCTGACAGGGTGGTCTTTCCGACGCCGCCTGCGCCTGTCACGACGATCGTGCGCGTCATCGTGGTTCCTCGAGCGCATCCGCGAGTTGAACGGCGACCTCGCCCGGCGTCAGCACCCCCCGCAGGAATGGCAGCTCGAGGTCGTGGTCGATCTCACCCGCCCACAGGTCCTGTTCGAGCTCCATCGACACCTGGAGTGCTGCTGCGTCGCGTGCTGAACCCGAGGGCAACGCATCGAGTTGTGACGCCGCGATCCCGCTCGCTTCGAGCCAGCGGTTGAGGACGACGGTCGGAGGTGGACAGACGCCATCGGCGAGGAGCACCTCGATCGACTCGACCGTCTCACGGACGGGAAGCTCGGACGGCGTACACACGAACACGACCGTGGTCACGGACGGATCCTCGAGCGTCTGAGACAGCCTGTCCGCCTGCCGCCTCACGTTGCCACCCGGTACCAGCTCTGCGATCGTCGCCGGCGCGCGGAGATACGACTGGAACTGCCCGAGCGAGGGAGCGTCGACGACGACGGCATCCCACACGCCGCGCCACACCTCGTAGACCGGTTTGCCGATGCTGATGATCTCCCTGACGCCCGGTGCCGTGTCAGCCAGCACCGAGAGGGCACCGGCGATCTGCCTCGTGGGTGCACCCTGGGGCACCCTCAGCTGGAGCTTGAGGTACTCGTCGAGTCCCGTCGCGCGGTCCATGACCATGGCGAAGAGGCCGGGCCTGGTCTCGACGGGGTGATATCCGAGGTCGGCATGGCGCAGGTGTGCGGCGAGGCCGGTGCTCTGACCCATGTCGATTGCGAGGACCCGCTGACCCCTGCGGGCGCGTTCGATTGCGATCGCCGCCGAGACAGCGGACTTCCCGGTGCCACCCTTACCTGACACGAAGACGAGATCGCACGTGGACATCACGCCGAGGCTAGTTCGCGCGGTCGGGGTGTTCGCCTACCCTTGGGCGTAGTCAAAGGTGCAAGGAGACATCGTGGCGCAACTGGACATGGACGACTTCCTCAGGCGATTCGCTGATCGAGCCGAGGCCGTCAAGGAGCGTGGCGTACCACCCCTCGAGGGTCAGGCCCGCAAGGCGTTCATCGATTCCGCGGAGAAGGACTTCCTCGATTACTCGTTGATCGCATCCGCGTCGTGGACCGTGGACGACGGACATCTCGTGCTCAGGATCCCGCTGTCAGGCTGACGGATCGTCGATCCCCAGGTCTGCGCGTTTGGCGGCAGCCCTTCGCTCCGTCTCGATGCGGGCGAGGTCGTAATCCTCGTGGTCCACGAAACTCATGGCCCCTGCGATCCGATGGTGGCCGGCAACGTCACGGATCTGGTCGTGCATGATCTGGCAGATCCTCCGATAGTCGGGATGGCCGCCCTGCTGGGTTCGGAGTTCGAGCATGTGGAACGCCTCGCGGGCATTCAGATTCATGGCGAATCGGATGTTGAACGCAAAGGGGATGGCGTATTGAGCAACCGAGCTCGACGTACTCGATGAGAGGCTCTGGTGGTACCGAGCGAGGTCATCCATGGCCGTGTCCCAATCCGATCCGGCCCCGACGTCGATGACCGACTGCGGTGTGATGTAGCCGTGGTCGACGCTGAGGTCCTGCCACTCGATGGTGAGCATTCGGTGGCGTTGGAGGTCCCGGAAGATCCCGTAGTCGCATAGGACGTCGAAGCGATAGAAGGTCTGCTCCATCGCTCGTCCCGGCTTGTGGCGTCGATTGGTGCGAATCCCGACGTAGGCGCGGAAGATCTCGTCGATCTCGGACTCCGACATCGCATCCACCAGCCCCCGGATCTGGGCTTCCGAAAGGTTGGATGCACCGTACAGGGCTGCTGCGGCGACCTTACGTTCCCCGTCGCGGTCGTAGTCGACGAGCGTTACCGCAGGTGCGGATCCGATGTCGGAGGGCAGATCTGCGGCCAACGTCGCCATCGCGCGGCGGTTCTCCGAGATGTATGCGGTCCATGCACCGCCCCTGTCAGGGACATCGACCCGCTTCATGAAGGACGGGATCATTGTGCGCAGCTCGCGAAGCATCTCTGATCCGCACCATTGCACCTCCTCGAGGGGGTGGGCAGCCATACGGAGGAGGAGGGATTCATACGCCTGCCCGGAGGCGAACACACCGACGTTCGACAAGGTCGCCGCGGGAAGGAGGCCCCTCGCGTCGTCGCACGCCTTCGCCCGGATGGTCGATCTCCACACGAATGCGGAATCGCCCTCCTGACGGGGATAGAGGTCCTCGTAGTAGTCCACGAGCCTGCTCACGACGGCGCTGTACGTTTCGAAGAGCCGATCCATCGTGGCCGTGTACTCGTCCGCCAGCCCTGCCCCGGCGATCTCGGCGGGTACCACGTAGCGGAATCGACCACCGAGGCGCGTGTCATAGAAGATGTAGCGGGTCGATTGCTCGAGGTATGACGCGAGCCTCCCCCACTCGAGCACCTTCGTGAGGATGTTCGATGCTTGCTCGACGGCGACGTGGGCCGCTCCGAGCTGCGCTACCGAGTCGTCCCCGTACTGCGTGAATACCCTGTCGTAGAGCTGCTCGGCGCGTTCGAGACCGACCCGGCCCCCGCCCGAGGTCGCGCTGGCGATGCTGTCGATTCCGAGGTCGGGGTCGGCGGCGAATTCATCGAGGAACAAGCGTCGTATCGACTTGTCGGACCTGCTGTAGCGTGCGAACAGGGCGCCCTTGACGACCTCCGGGAGGTTCCGTATCCCGAACACCGGACGATCGAGATTGGTGAAGTACGGTTCGAGGGTCGCGCGCTCGGCGTCGGAGAACGCCTCGATGTGGAAGGGTGGGGGAGTGGGTGTCACGTCCTGACCTCCTGGGTGAGGCACCGTACACCTGCGGGGGACCCTCTTCAATTTCTCCGCCTCGGTAGCCTCGCTGTGTGGCCTTCGTCCGATTCGCGCTCGGCGTTCTCATCGCGGTGACGGTCATCGTCGCCGCCATCCCCGCCGTCGTTCTCGTCGACCTCGTGTCAGGTGGAACGGGACTCGGACTGTGCCCCGACGGCCTCGGGACATGTACGACATCCATGTACACCATTGCCGAGTTGACCGTGGTGCTCTCGATCGTGCTCGTGATCCTCGGAGCCGGTATGGCGTTGTGCGTCCGTCTGCTTCGACGGGCCGGGTGACGAGGTACGCTCGTTCCATGGATCGCTTCGACGATGAAGAGCGCGAGGCTACGATGCCGCTGCGCGACCGACTACCCGACTACGCAGCGGTCTTCGGAGTGGGCCTCGCAGCATCCGTCGCCGTTGGGCTGGTCGTGTGGGTCGTTTCGCCCGTTTCGTTGGCATCCTCGATCGGTTACACGGTGATCCTCTACGGTGTGGTCCTCATGCTTGCCGGTGGCGCGACCGGTGGCGGGTACACCAACCTCGGAATGGGGGCCGTCGGAGCGATGTTCGGATCTCGCCGTACGGACGAACCCCATGAGAACCTCGGTCCGACATGGTCGGGGCGGGGCCGCATCGATCCCGCCGAACGCCTTGAACGGGGTCTTCGGCCCGACGCGAATCCGCGAGCCTTCTGGCAGGTCATCGGGGGTCTTGCGTACCTGGGAATCGGACTTGCCGTGGTGATCATCTGGTCCTAGTCGAACACGACGGCCGTGCGTTCGTCTGCGACCACGAACAATCCACTCGACGTCGCCACGGTGGTGTTGGGTCCCTCCATGCGGGCGTCCACCATGAGACGTCGGCCCCGGCGCTCGCGAACTACACCATGGACCCTGTAGCGGGCGTCCGTGGGTGCCGGCGATCGATATCGGATCTCGAGCCTGGCGGTGAACACGAGGACACCTTCGGTCAGCATCACGGACCATGCCGATGCCTCATCGAGGGCGGTCGCGACCACGCCTCCGTGGAGGGTCGATGCAAACCCTTCGTACTCGGTCCGGGGATCGAAGGTCGCGCTCACCCCGTCACCCTCGACGACGAAGTCGTCGAGGTGGAGCCCGATGGGGTTGCGCGCGCCGCAGCCGAAGCATCGATCGTATCGAGCGCGCATGGCGGCGATCAGCTCCGGTGTCGCGGTCATCGCGGATTCTCACCGTTCATGGCTCTGTGTCGTGCAAGCGAGCCCGCGCGGGCGCGGAAGGTCGCGAGGCGTACTTCATCACGGTCCACCGGTCCACGGTACCATCGCCCGCCATGGCGTCACCGCACACCGAGGAGCCGTCCACCGAGGCCAAACGCAACGCACGTGTCATCCTCAGGAGGCTCCGGAGACTGTATCCCGAGATGCGCACCGCGCTCGAGTACGAGGACCCGTGGCAGCTCCTCGTCGCGACGGTCCTGTCCGCTCAGACCACGGACGAGAACGTCAATCGGGTCGCACCGGTGCTCTTCGACCGCTTTCGCTCCCCTGAGGACCTCGCATCGGCCGATCCCGAGGAGGTCGAGCGCATCATCTACTCGACCGGCTTCTATCGGCAGAAGACGAAGAGCGTGATCGCCCTCGCCGCGGACATCGTCGAGTCCCATGATGGTGTGGTTCCGAGGGATCTCGAGGCACTCACGCAGCTGCGCGGTGTGGGCCGAAAGACCGCATCCGTGGTGCTCGCCGAGGTGTGGGGTGATCCTGCGATCGCCGTCGACACGCACGTCAAGCGGGTCACGCACCGACTCGGCATCACCCATTCGCCGGACCCCGTCAGGATCGAGCGTGAGCTCATGTCCCTGTACCCGAGGAAGGACTGGGCGGGCGTATCGATGCGATTCATCCAGTTTGGCCGCGACGTGTGCGATGCGCGGGCGCCGCGTTGTTGGGAGTGTCCCCTCTCGGATCGGTGCCGGTACGAGCCGAAGGCGACACCACCGGTGTGAAACCGTCCCTCCCAGTCGCCTTCCGTCGTAGCCCGAGGGATCGGGTGATCGCGGCGCTCGCGATCCCTGCGCTCGGGACCCTTGCGATGGATCCACTGGTCTCGATCGTCGACACGGCCTGGGTGGCAAGACTCGGCACAGAACCGCTTGCGGCCCTCGCGATCGCCTCTGCGGTGTTCGCCGCCGTGTTCTCGATCTTCAACTTCGTCCACATGACGATCACCCCGCTCGTCGCGGGCGAGGTGGGTGCGGGTCGAACCGACCGGGCGGGTGCCGTTTCCAAGGGCGCTCTCGGCGTCTCGTTTGTCATCGGTGTTGTCGTCGCGGTTGTGGCAGTCGCTTTCGCCGACGGCATCGTCGGGCTCTTCGGAGCAGCACCCGACGTCGCTGAACTCGCATCGGACTACTTACGCATCCGTTTCATCGCCCTCCCGATGATGCTCGTCGCCATGGCGGGCCACGGGATCTTTCGCGGCCATTCGGACACCAGGACGCCATTGTGGGTGGCCTTGGGTATGAACGTGGTGAACCTGGTTCTCGATCCGCTGCTGATCTTCACACTCGGGCTCGGAGTATCCGGGGCGGCCTGGGCGACGGTCGCAGCGCAGACGATTGCGGCCGTGTGGTTCCTGGTGCTCATCCTCGGGACGCAGCGCGAGCGCCTCGGGACTGCTGCCCCTGTCGCGAACCTCGGGTCTCTCGAGATCGGTCGGATCCTCGATGCGGGGTGGCCGATGATGGTTCGGAGCGCCGCGCTGCTCGCAGCTCTCACGGCGAC
>DATHUV010000020.1:0-3161 GCA_035461905.1 Acidimicrobiia bacterium
CTCCTGAGTCGTTCTGCTGGTTGTGAGCCATGGCGATCAACGAACCCACCCTGTGTACCGCTGGCGTCCCGGGCTCTGCCGTGGCATCGGTGCCTGGTCGACGGCTGAAGCCGCTGTGCGGACCAACCATGCGTTCAGCGAAAGACCCTCGCGTCGTGCCGCGTCCTCGATCCTCGACTTGAGCCCTTCCGGGAGTCGGAGGTTGAGTCGGGACAGCGCGCCCTCATCACCGTCCATGCTGACGGGAGGTGGAGTCGTGACCCGGCCCCTCTCGACGTCTTCGGATGCGTAGGACGGAAGAGTCACTACGAACTCCGGGTCGCTGCCGCGCAGGCGAACCTCCACCGACCCCGGGGCGAGCTCTCGCGTGATCTCGTCGGCGGCGGCGGAGAGAGCCTCGAGCAGGACCAGACGCGTGGCCGCTTCCAGCCCGGCCGAGAGCCGTTCGACGACCGTCATCGCCTCGGAGCCGCCTGTCTCCGCAGCGGCGTTCATCTGTTGGCGCAGTGTCTCGACATACATGGTGAGGTGCATGGTGCCATTATGGCACCATTCTGGCACCTCGTCAAACGCCCGTATCTCACACCAGATGCTGCCCTACGGCCCAGCGAATCGTGCAAGCAGCGACCGCCCGACCGATGACGTTCCAGAGCCGCGACGTCTCCCGACAGCCGCGTTCTCCCGCGTGGTGAGCGAGGCATATCCGGCGTTGCGGATCCCCCTCACCGGCCTCGCTGCCGCGATCGGGTTCTCGCGGGTCTACACCGGAGTCCACTACCCGGCCGATGTCCTGGCCGGCTGGCTCCTAGGTGACGCGATCGGAACGCTCGCGCAGAGGACGGCGGCCACCGCCGGATGCATCCACCGTGTTTCTGCCCGCTTCCGACCGCAAGGGATTCGGCGGTCATGATCGTCGACCCCGTGCGACAGACTTGAACGCGCACGCCCTGAGGGCGCCCAAAGGCCCGACTGACTGATCTTTGGGTCAAGGAGACCGTCATCAGGCACGGCAACGCGCAAGAATTGGGCAGTCATGTCAAAAGTCGTATCGGTTCATGGACTCGGAAAGAGGTACGGCGACTTCGAGGCGGTGTCAGATGTGTCACTCGAGGTGGAGTCGGGGGAGATATTCGGAATTCTCGGCCCGAATGGCGCAGGCAAGACCACCACTGTCGAGTGTCTTCAGGGCCTCCGCTCATACGATCGGGGAATCGTCTCCGTCCTCGGATTCGATCCTGCCCGGCAGGTGACGGAGCTGAGCAGGCAGATCGGCTCCCAGCTCCAGGAGTCGGCGCTACCCGATCGAATCAAAGTCTGGGAGGCGCTCGATCTGTTCGGTTCTCTCAGCCCGCAAGGACCCGCCCTTGAGGAGCTCCTTCTCGATTGGGGACTGGCTGAGAAGAGGAATGCTCGGTTTGGCAGCCTCTCCGGGGGCCAGCAACAGCGGCTGTTCGTGGCGCTTGCCCTGGTCAACGATCCGAAGCTCGTGTTTCTCGACGAGATGACGACCGGGCTCGACCCGGCGGCGCGCCGGGTGGCTTGGGAGCTCATCCGCAGAATTCAGGACCGAGGGACCACCGTGATTCTGGTCACCCATTTCATGGACGAGGCCGAGACACTGTGTGATCGTCTGGTAGTGATCGACAACGGGATGGTGATCGCACGAGGCACACCCCAAGAGCTGATCGATCAGCACGGGCGAGGGGTGGATGTGCAGTTCACTGTTCCCGGACCACAGCTCGACTGGCTGTCGAGCGTTCCCAACGTTGACTCGGTTGAGCGAGTAAGGGATCGGTACGAGGTGCGCGGGAAGGGGCCGGTGCTTGCTCACGTGGCTGCGGCATTGGTCGAGCACGGTCACGCTCCGAGTGATCTCCGTCTGAGGAGAGCCACCCTCGAGGACGTCTTCCTCCAGCTGACCTCGTCCAGCCGGATTCCGTCATGACAGCGTTCGCAAAGCTGTCATGGGTCGAAATGAAGCTGTTTCTCAGAGAACCAATGACGGTCTTGTTTGCCTGCGCTCTGCCTTTGACCGTCCTGTTTGTTCTCGGCGGCGTCTTCGGCAACCAGGCGGACGCCGACATCTACCGAGGAGTCGGCGCCATGGACTACTACATCCCGGCGTACGTGGCCTTCGTCGCGGCCTCCGTGGGGCTCATAAGCATCCCCGCCCACATCGCATCCGACCGTGAGCGAGGCGTGCTGAAGCGATATCACGCCTCCGGGGTCTCGCCCTGGTCACTCGTCGGTTCACAGGTGGCGGTGATGTTCGCGATCGCCACCATCTCGGCGATCATCCTTGTGGCCGCCGCCGCACCTGTGTACGAAGTGTCGGCTCCTGACTCGGTTCCGATGATCATTCTCGGATTCATCCTGGTCACCCTGTCGTTTGCCGGTCTCGGGGTACTGCTTGGTGCGGTCATGCCCTCGTCCCGGTCAGCGCAGGCTCTCGGTGTGCTGTTGTGGTTTGTGCTGTTGATGGTGGGTGGCGGTGGGCCACCACCTGAGGTCCTCACCGGAACGATGAGCACCATCGGTGATCTGACTCCCCTCCGCCATGCCATCCACGTCATGCAGGACGGATGGTTGAGCCTCGACCCTGGAGGCTCGTGGTGGGTCGTTGCGGCGGTCACCCTGCTCTGCGGCTTGGCCGCGGTCCGGTTCTTCCGTTGGGAGTGACCAGCGCCGACAGTGATCGAGTACACAGCGAGCTCTGACCTGTCGGATACCGGGCGATGCGGTTGGTCCATCGTTCCCTCAACCCATTCCGATCCGGTCGAGATCGATGGCGATGGGGAGGGCGGTATCCCGCCATGAGGTGAGGTCTCCGAGGTAGTGCGGAGCGTACTTGTCGTGGACTGCGTCCCTGGCCAGGCGGTCCTCGATCGGGTCGGTCACGATGCGAGCGGTCCCTACGTACTCGTCGCCGTCAACGCGAACACGTACGACGGGGGTGCGAGTCAGGTTGCGGACCCAGTCCGACCGGTTCCCGCCGCCCGACAGCATGTACAGGGTCGACCCGTGGGCAGCGAACCAGATCTCGATGGTGTGAGGACGCCCGCTCACCCTGCCCACCGTGGTCAGGTCGAGGACCGAATGGCGATCGTGACCTGGGGTCCCCACCTCATCGCACCACCTTGATGTTGAACATCGGAGACCCC
>DATHUV010000021.1:0-25409 GCA_035461905.1 Acidimicrobiia bacterium
GTCGATGGGCAGTACGAAGCAGGCGGCGAGTTGCTGGAGGCTCCGCCCGGCGTTCATGAGCGTTGGCGAGTTGGGAAGGAAGTCGAGGCTCCCCATGGCAGCATCGAAACGGTCCGCCCAATGACCCACGTCACCGTTCCACTGTGCTTCCGCCGAGGCAATGTCCTCAGCGACCCTTCGAAACATCGCTTCGGGTGTCTCTGTAGGGATCCCGTCGGGACCACGCAGCAGGTACCTCCGCTCGAGAACCGTTCGAGCGTTGTTGGTGAGAGCGATGGAGAACATCGACATCCAGTCTCCAAGGGACCAGACGGGATGTTAGGGGGAAGGCGACACGCGGGTCGTCACAACGGCTCGGAGCGTCCCGAGGAGAATCCGTGAGGGGTGGGACCACGGCATCCCTGACGGCGGGGGGTCGCCTGTGCTCCTCAGCAGTAGCGACGGTCGACGAGCGATACGAAGGTGTCCCAGTCGGTGATGTCGAGGGCACCCTCGACGTGCTCGTTCCATGGGCGCACGAACCGGCAGATCGTTCTGTCGGGACGTTCGCGGACGAGCAACTCGAGGTTGTGGGGGCCGTCGTCGAGGTACACGTCGCATTCGACGCGCCACTTCTCCTCGGTGATGTGGACTTCGCGTGTCGGGATCTCGTGCTCAGCGATCCACGCGTAGGTCTCCGGAATCGCCCATTGAGGCTTCGTCGTCAAAATGACGATCTCGTGGGCATCGGAGAGTCGGCAGAGGGTTTCGAGGGCTCCGGGGAAGGCCGGGAGGTTGCGGAAGAGGCCCGGTCCACCGTCGTTGCGCGCCCAGTCCCAGAACTCGTCGACGGAGGAGAAGTGCGTGAGCGGGACCATCGCATCCCATGTCCTCACCATGTCGGGATGCAGGTGGGTTCCGTAGCGTTCGTTGTAGAGGGTCATCCAACCGATGTTGAAGTCCGTCACCACGCCGTCGAGGTCGATTCCAAGCCGCACGACGCTCAGTCCTTCGATGTGTCGCTGATGACCTCGGCGCCGAGGAGGTCGACCATGGTGCGAGTCGGATCCGAGTCGTCGGACTCGCCGGCCTCGAAGAGGTCATCGATGTCGGGAGCGCGATCTGGAGTGGACTCAGTGAGGGGGCCCGGGTCCGCGGCGGATCGGTACACGATCCTCACGGGTCGTCCGAGCTGCTCGGACGCGGCTCGGGCCATCGCATCGGAGAGATCCTTGTCAGCCTTCAACTGCTCGAGGTGGAAGTGCATGTGGGCGTCGACCTCGAAGGTCACGGTTCCACGATCGACGGCAACGGGCGTTGCCTCCCTCAGGAGGGCGTGTCGTCGGGGGCCGACGTCTGTTCGCACGTAGGCCACGACCGACGGCCAGATCCGCTCGAAGTCGGCGAGCGTGAACGCACTCTCCTCCGCGGGGCTCGCTTCCGAGTTCGATGATCGATCGGATTCGTCCGCCATGGTCCCAGAGAGAGCTGCCGCGTCGGACGGTGCGAGGGCTGACGTCTCGCGACGGGGGTCAGGCGTGGGAGGTACCTCCGCGACGGTGGTGCTGGGCGTCTCGACCCCTGAGAAGGGTCGACCGGGATCGAGCGTCTCCTCCTGCGTCTCGGGTGGGGCCGGCTCCCGGTGAGCCGCCGGTCCCTCTCGCTGGAGCTCCCTGACGGCCCGCTCCGTGCTCGACAGCCGGGCTGACACCGATTCGAGGTCCGCGGACACCTCTGGCCTGGTGAGACGAAGGACGGTGAGCTCGACGACGAGGCGCTCCTCCCGCCCGTCGCGCATTTGCACGAGTGCGTCCGACAACTCGTCGATCGAGCGGAGCACCTCGGGACTCGAGATCGTAGACGCCACGGAACTCCACTCGGCCATCGTCTCCTTCGACGCGTCGACGATCTCGTCCACGTTCCCTGCGTACTGGGTGAGGAACACCCCCCGGAAGTAGGCGATCGCGTCGGCGACGAATCGGCGGAGGTCAGTCCCGCGCCTGGCGAGGGATGCGATCAGCGTGAGACCCGCTGCCGCATCGTTCGCGATGATCGCCTCGGCCAGCTGCCTGAAACTCGTACGATCGGCGAGGCCGAGCGCCCGCTCGATCCCCTCGGATGTCACGGAGCCTGCGCCGAGCGCAGCGACCTGCTCGAGGAGGCTCATGGCATCCCTGACCGAGCCGCCCGCGTGCGAGGTGATCGCATTCAGGGCCGCATGGTCGTAGCGGAACTGTTCACGTCCGGCGATCTCTGCCAGGTAGTCGATCAGGGTCTCCGTCGCCACGGGGAGGAAGTCGAACCGTTGCGACCGGGACCGGATCGTATCGAGCACCTTGTACGGCTCGGTGGTGGCGAGGACGAAGACGACGTGCTCGGGCGGCTCTTCGAGCGTCTTGAGCAGCGCGTTGCCTGCTGCGCGCGACAGCATGTGTGCCTCGTCGAGGATGTACACGCGCTTCGCACCCTCTGCGGCGGCCACAGTCGAGACGTTCGCCCTGATCTCGCGTACGTCCTCCACCTTGTTGTGGGATGCGGCGTCGAGTTCGATGACATCGAACGACGTGCCCTCTGTGATCCCGACACACGAAGGGCAGGTGTTGCACGGCTCGCCGTCGTCGGCACGATTCGGGCAGTTGAGCGACTTCGCGAGGAGCCGTGCCGACGTGGTCTTTCCGGTCCCGCGCGGTCCCGTGAACAGGTACGCGTGGGCGACCTTGTCCTCGACGACCTCCCTCGCGAGGGTCGTTACCACGTGATCCTGTCCGACGACCTCGTCGAACCGTTGCGGCCGGTACTTGCGATAGAGCGCCTGGTACTGCACGCCCATGACGGTAGCCGAGACGGATGACGCACGAATCAGAGGTGGTGCACGGCGAGGACCCAGGTGTGTGCGGCATGGTCGAGGCGATCCCGGGAGTACCGCTACGCTGCCACCATGTCCCGAATGCCAAAAGACATGCGCCAGCTGATGCAGCAGGCGCAGCAGATGCAGCAACAGATGCTGGCCGCCCAACAGGAACTGGCCGACAAGACCTATGAGGGAACCGCCGGAGGCGGCGTCGTCAAGGCGGTGGTCAAGGGATCCGGCGAACTCGTGTCGGTCACCTTCGACAAGGACGTCCTCGATCCCGATGACCCCGAGCTCGCGGGTGATCTCGTGGTCGCGGCCGTGAACCAGGCCCTGGTTGCGATGAGCGCTGATGCGGAGAGCTCGCTCGGCGGCCTCGCGGGTGGCCTCACGGGCGAGGTGGATCTCGGCGGAATGCTCGGCTGATGTTCGAACCGCCGGTTCAGCGGCTCATCGACGAGCTCTCCCGGCTGCCCGGTGTCGGCCAGAAGAGCGCGCAGCGCCTCGCTTTCCACCTCCTGAACGCCGAGGAGGCCGATGCTCGTCGGCTCGCCGAGGCGATCATTGACATGAGAGCCTCGGTGCGCCTGTGCGACAGGTGCTTCAACGTGACCGCAGAGATCGAATGCGGCATATGCGTTGACACCCGTCGTGACCACACCATCGTGTGCGTCGTCGAACGCGCCCAGGACATCCCCGTGATCGAGCGGACCCAGGAGTTCAAGGGCCGATACCACGTGCTCGGTGGGGCGATCTCGCCCATCGCAGGGATCGGTCCCGAGTCGCTGCGCATGCGCGAGCTCATCGGCCGTGTCGAGACGGAGGGAATCGTGGAGGTCATCGCTGCGACGAACCCGACCGTCGAGGGTGACACCACGGCGCTGTATCTCTCCCGGCTGCTCAAGCCTCTCGGGGTCAGGGTCTCCCGGTTGGCTTCAGGACTCCCCGTGGGCGGTGACATCGACTACGCGGACGAGATCACGCTCGGCCGAGCGCTGTCCGGTCGGCGCGACATCTAGCCGCCATCTACCGCGTCACGGACTCCAGGGCTCGACCGAGGTCGGCCGCCGAGGTGAATCGGTGCGCGACGAACCCCATCTCGGCAGCCACGGCGACGTTCGCAGGAAGATCGTCGATGTAGAGGCTGGTTCCCGGATCGAGATCGAAGCGATCGATGAGGATTCGGAAGATCCGCGGATCCGGTTTGGCAACGCCCTCGCGTCCCGACACGACGATGCCCTCGAAGAGCTCCCCGAGGAATGGGAACTTGCCGACGCCGTGTGGCCACGTCTCGGCCGACCAGTTCGTGAGCGCGTACAGGGGCATTCCGGAGTCCTTCAGCGTCTCGGCGATCGCCCTCGTCCCAGGGACCTCACCACCGAGCATCTCGGGCCATCGCGTCCACCACGCCTCGATGAGGTACCGCTGTTCCGGGAACCGGTCCGAGAGCGTCGCGATCGATTCGTCGACGGCGCGTCCGGCATCCATCGCATGGTTCCATTCCGCGCTCACGACATTCGTCACGAACCACTCGCGTTCATCGGGGTCCGCGATGAGCTGATCGAACAGGTGGCGCGGGTTCCAGTCGACCAGCACGCCCCCGATGTCGAACACCACCGTCGTGACGCGTTGCACCGTCATCTCTCGGTTCCTGTCCCCCCGTGCCACATGTCCTACTCGAGATGGCTCCGAAGCATCCACGCGGTCTTGTCGTGGACGTCGATGCGTCGCACGCCGAGATCGACGGTTGCGTCATCCCCCGCGTCCTCCGCGGCCCTGACGACGGAGCGCGCCGAGGCAGCGACCATCTCGTGATCGGCGACGAGGGCCCCCACCATGTCGAGGGCCTTCGGAACCGTGGTGTCCTCCTCGATGGACGTCAGTGCTGCGAACTGCGAGTAGCTACCGGGTGCGGGAGCTCCGAGCGCCCTGATGCGCTCGGCGATCTCGTCGACGGCGAGTGCGAGTTCGCTGTACTGGTCCTCGAACATGACATGCAGCGAGCCGAACATCGGTCCCGTCACGTTCCAGTGGTAGCCGTGCGTCTTGACGTACAACGTGTAGCTGTCCGCCAGGAGGGTCTCCAACGAGCCGACGACCTTCTCATTTCCCGTATCCATGCGTGTTCCTCCTGAACGATCGCGTGACGTGCCGAACCTGTGATGTCGTGCCGCTACGGTTTGATGTCGCCTTCGACCCATTCGACCCTGTGGTCGGCCTCGATGAAGCGGACGGTGCCCGACTTGGACCTCATGATGACCGAATGGGTCGTCGTGTGGATGCCCCCGAACCACACCCCTTTGAGGAGCGGTCCGTTCGTGACGCCTGTTGCGGCGAAGAACGTGTTGTCCGAGTCGACGAGATCCCTGGTGCTGAGGACCTGATCGAGGTCGAGGCCGTGGTCGTGCGCGTACTGGCGCTCCGACTCATCCCTCGGCCACAGCTTGCACTGGATCTCCCCGCGCAGCGCGGCCATCGCACATGCCGTCGTCACGGCCTCCGGGGAACCGCCGATCCCGAGCATGATGTCGATGCCGTTGCCGTGGATCGCCGTCGCGATCGCGGCTTGGATGTCGCCGTCACCGATCAGCGAGATGCGGGAGCCCGCCTCACGCACCTGGCGGATGTAGTCCTCGTTCCGGGGTCGGTCGAGGATGATCGCGGTGACGTCCGAGACCTCCTTGTTCTGGGCACGGGCGACCTGCCGGAGGTTGTGGTCGATGGGGGCGTCGATGTCGATCATCCCTGCCGCTGCTTCGCCGACCGCGATCTTGTCCATGTAGACGAGGCTGCCCGGTGCGTACATGGACCCACGTTCGGCAAGCGCGATGACGGCGAGCGCGCCTTCTCGGCCCTCTGCGGTCAATCGGGTGCCGTCGACGGGGTCGACCGCGACGTCGACGGCCGGCGGATTCCCGTTCCCGACACGCTCTCCGTTGTAGAGCATCGGCGCCTCGTCCTTCTCTCCCTCGCCGATGACGACGACTCCGTCGATGTCGGTGCGGGAGAGGACCTGGCGCATCGCGTCGACCGCCGCCTGGTCCACGGCGTGCTTGTCGCCCCGGCCCTGTTCTCGCGCCGCGGAGATCGCTGCCGCCTCCGTCACGCGGACGAGTTCGAGTGCCAGGTTCCGGGATTCGAGGTAGCTCGCCACCTTCATGTCACACCATCCTCACGATCAACGCGTCGCCCTGTCCGCCTCCGCCGCACAGTGCGGCACCTCCGAGTGTGCCACCGGTTGCCCTCAGGGCGTTGATGAGGGTCACTACGATGCGCGCACCCGTCGCTCCGAGTGGATGGCCGAGTGCAACCGCGCCTCCGTGGATGTTCACCCTGTCGGCGTCGACTCCCAACATGCGGGTCGACCAGAGTGCCACGGAGGCGAAGGCCTCGTTGATCTCGATGAGGTCGAGGTCGGCGGGCTCGAGTGACGCCCGTTTGAGGGCGACTTGGAGCGCCTCCGCCGGTCGTTCGTGCAACGTCGCGTCCGGTCCTGCGACCTGACCGTACGAGACGATCTCGGCGAGGATCTCGAGGCCTGCATCCTCGGCAGCCGACCGGTCAGCAACCACCACTGCCGCAGCCCCATCCGAGATCTGGGATGCATTTCCTGCGGTGATCGTTCCGGTGTCATGGAATGCGGGTCGGAGCGAGCCGAGCGTCTCGAGCGTCACATCGCGTCGGATACCTCCGTCCTCGGTGACCGTGAGAGGGTCGCCTCGTCGCTGGGGCACGGTTACGGGGACGATCTCGCGTTCGAAGATCGCGGAGTCCGTTGCGACCGCCGCCCGCTCGTGGGAGCGTGCGGACCATTCGTCCTGATCGGCCCTTCCGATCCCGAGGGCGTCATTCTTGAGGTCCGAGGAGTCCCCCATCATGCAGGCGTCGAACGCACACCACAGCCCGTCGTGCGTCATGACGTCCACGACCTTCTGATCCCCCATGCGATACCCGGACCTCGCTCCCGGCAGGACGTACGGCGCGTTCGTCATGGATTCCATGCCGCCGGCGACGACGAAGGTCGCCTCGCCGAGTCGGACGTGGCTCGATGCCTGGGCGATGGCCGCCATGCCCGAGAGGCAGACCTTGTTGATCGTCACGGCGGGCACGGTCATCGGAACCCCGCCGGCTACGGCAGCCTGTCGCGCCGTGATCTGCCCCTGGCCTGCCTGGAGGACGTGCCCGAAGACGACTTCATCGACCTGATCGGGGGGGAGTCCCGCCCGTGAGAGCGCACCGGCGATCGCGGTTCCGCCAAGGTCCATGGCCGTGAGGGGGGCGAACACCTCGTTGAACCGACCGATGGGTGTTCTGGCGACCGAGCAGATGACAGGATGCAACGGGTCTCCCTGGTTGTGCGTACCCGAATGCTACCGAACGTGGGGTGCCGTGCCGGTGCCGGTCAGAACGGGGGCTCCTCGGGTGGAGGTTGGCCTGGCTTCTTGGCGTACTCCTCCGGGGGAAACGGCGCGAGGTGCTCGTTGGGGCGCCCGGCCTCGATCCATTGGCTGCGATGGGCGGGTCGCCTCTGGGATGCGAGGGCGGCCCTTTCCTCCGCTTCGATCGCCGCGACAACGGCGGCGATCGCCGCGGCATGTGCCTGGTCCGCTCCTCCGGTGATCTCGATGTGATCGGTCATGGCGTGACTTCGACGAGTTCGATCAGCGTACCCGCAAGGTTCTGGGGGTGCACGAACGCGATCCTGTGTCCACCACCACCGATCCGAGGCTCGGTGTCGATGAGGCGCGCCCCGATCGAACGCAGGTGGTCGAGTGCAGCATCGATGTCGACGACGGCGAGTGCGATGTGGTGCATCCCCTCACCCCGTCGTTCGAGGAACCGTCCGACGGGAGTATCGGGAGCCAGCGGCGTGAGCAGCTGGATGTGTGATCCGCCAAGTGCGAGCATGGCCTCCTCGACACCCTGGTCCTCGACGACGTCGCGAGTGAGCGCCTCGATGCCGAAGAGCGTCCGGTATCCGTCGAGTGCCGCATCGAGATCGCGTACGGCGACGGCGACGTGATGGATGTTGTAGGCGAGCACTCCGGCAAGGCTACCTATGAGGTGCGGGCGTGGGGAGCAGGCTGCGCATGGGCCGGATCCGGAGCCTTTGCCAGCTTCACCGTGAATCGGAACTTCGCCCCGACGGGGAACCGGTCCTCGTACCAGAGGTCGCCCCCCATGGCCCGCGAAAGCGTCCGTGCGATGGGAAGGCCGAGACCCACACCCTGCTGGATCCTTGCGTCACCCGTGGACAGCTGCTCGAAATGGCGGAAGATCCGTTCGCGGTCCTCAGGCTCGACGCCTCGGCCGTTGTCCGAGACCGAAACCGTGTACAGCCCGGGGCCAGACAACTCTCCCTCGACGAGGACCTGATCCCCCCCGTACTTGAGGGCATTCTCGAGGAGGTTGCGAAGGATCTGCCTGATCCGTGTCGCGTCTGCGTAGACCTCGACGCCAGCGGGGATCGCCACGGAGTAGTCGGTGTCGCCCATGACCACGTTCGCCACAGCGTGGACTTCCACGGCCAGGTCGAGCTCCTCGGGGTGGAGGCGCAACTGACCTGCCTCGAGTCGTGGAATCACGAGGATGTCCTCGACGAGGTTGGCCAGATGCTCGGTTTCGTGACCCATGATCGCGAGGAACTCGTCCACTTCACGGCTCGGAAGCGTCGTCCACGTCTCCGTCAGCGTGTCGGTGAAACCAGCGATACCGGTCAGGGGTGTCCGTAGCTCGTGGCTCACCATCGAGACGAACTCGTTCTTCAGTTGGAGGGCACGCCGCTCCTGGGCGAGTGCCTCCTCCTGACGGTCCTGCGCCTTGAGGATCACTTGGACCGCAAGGACGAGTACCGATGCGGTCGCAGCGAAGAACACCGCGACGATCGTGAGATCGAAGAGGGGTTTTCCGGTCTCGTCTCGGGCCACGGCGATGAGTGGTGCATCCAGGCCATGGAGGACGGAGATCCCTGCCGACAGGACCACGGAGTAGGCAACGAGGGCAACCGCCTTCACGACAGGGAGGAGAAGGGTCGCCGTGACCAGGAGCGTCATGATGGCCACGGCATGGACTCCGGTGTTCGGACCGTAGAGCGCAAGGGCGATCCCGATTGCGGTTGCATCGATGATGATGCCGGCGCCGGGGCCCGCTGTCCTCGATCGGCCCCTACGGATCGCATCGGCGAGCACCGCCGCAGCGGGGAGGGTGAGAAGAAGGAGGCTCGCACTTCCGTCCGTGACGATGGCCCATGCGGTGAGAACCACGATGAACACCGCCGCGCCCGAAGCACGAATCAGGTTCAACGGGCTCCGCAGATCGGCGTAGTCGATCGGCGCCCGATTGGGGATAGAGGGCATTGAGTGTTGCTCCTTACCCGGTGTGTATCGGCCGGGGACGCGATCCGGTTGAAGGCTTCCCTGCCGAATCAATGTTCGCGCGCAGCGTCGAGCTCCTCGACCACGCGATCCGGTATCCGGAGGTCGCCGTTGCCCGTTCGGATGCGATATGTCCTCGTGTCGATGCCGTGGTAGTCGGATCCACCGGTGGCCGCCATCCCCAGGCCGTGGGCGAGCTTGGCGAGGTGTTCCCGGAGCTCGAGATGGTGCATCGAGTGGTACGCCTCGATACCCCCGAGGCCGGCATCGGCGAGCTCGCGGAACAACCTCGAATAGCCTTCTGCGTCCAAGGCGATCGTTGCGGGATGAGCGACGACGGCGACCGCGCCCTGTTCCGTGGCGAGGCCGATGGCCTCGATGGCGGTCAGCCTGGCTCTCTCGACGTATGCGGGTCCTCCGTCGTGGAGCAGGTGCTCGAATGCCTCGTTCCGGCTGTCGAAGTACCCGGCGTCGATGAGTGCATCAGCGATGTGCGGCCTTCCGACGGACGGCCCGCCTGCACGTGCGAGGACGTCGGTCAGTGCGATCCCGTATCCGAGCTCGTTCAGCCGCGACACGATCGTCCGGTTCCGTTCGTCCCTGCCGCGAAGCAGGCCCTCGAGCCGGTCGTTCAGCGGTCCCTGACCGGGTTCGGTGAAGTACACGAGCATGTGGAGCTTCGCTCCGCGATGGTCGACCGACAGTTCGATACCGGGGATGAGGCGGATGCCGAGTTCGCCTGCGCGCTCGGAAGCCTCGGCGATGCCTGCGAGGGTGTCGTGGTCGGTCAGCGCAGCCGTGGTCACACCCTCCGCGGCGGCCAGGTCCATGAGGGCCGCAGGGCTGTCCGCCCCATCCGAAGCGGTGGAGTGGAGGTGGAGGTCGACGGGCATCGTCAGCCGGTGAGGAAATAGAGGATGACGATCGAAGCGCCGAAGATCACTGCGTAGATCGTGTACTTCTTGATGAGTGAGAAACGGCGACGGCGCTTCGCCGCCTTCTCCTCCTCGACCTTCTTCGCCTCACGGTTCTGCCGCTGACGGTCACGCTTGTCCGTTGCCATGGCGTCAGGTTACCGGGTCGCGCTACCGGGACACGTCGACGGACTCGATGAAGATGGACTCGAGCGGTGTGGAGGGAGAGGGATCGGCACTCGCGGGCCCGCGCCCGAGCGGAACGGTTTCGATGGCGTCGAGTGCCTCGAATCCGGACGTGACCTCACCGAAGATCGAGTACTGGGGAGGAAGCCAACTCGCCTCACCGAAGAGGATGAAGAACTGGCTTCCTGCCGTGCCGGGTCCTCCGTTCGCCATGGCGACGGTGCCCCTCGTATACGTGGCGCCATCGCCCGGTAGCTCATCCGGGAGGCGGTATCCGGGGCCGCCGAGACCGGTTGCGGTCGGGTCTCCCGCTTGCATCATGAAGCCGGGAACCACCCTGTGGCTGACAGTTCCATCGAAGTAACCCTCCTCAGCGAGGAACACGAACGAGTTCACGGTCGCAGGAGCAACGGATGGATCGAGCGTGATCTCGATGGGCCCGCAGGACGTTGCCAGCGTGACGATCGTCGGCCCATCGACACCCATGTCTTCGGGCGATTCGAACTGCATCGCCTCAGCGGGATCCGGCTGGTCGGCACCGCACGCCGTCGGTTGGTCGAGGTAGCCTGCGTAGTCGCTCGGGACGGCGTTCAGAGCCACCGTGGTGGGAGGCGTGGTGACGACGTTGGGGACTGACGTCGTCGTTTCCGTTGTCGATGATGAGCACGCAGCCAGGACCATGGCGACGGCGACGATCGATGCGGAGAGTCGGGTTGAGAGCATCGGGCGATGGTATGGGATGCCATCGCCTACACCTACAATCCGGCGATGCCGTTGGTCGTCCAGAAATACGGTGGAACGTCCGTCGCCGATGCCGACCGCATCCGCAGCGTCGCCTCCCGAATCGTCGAAACCTACAAGGCCGGGAACCAGGTCGTGGCCGTCGTCTCTGCCATGGGCAAGGGAACGGACGAACTCCTCGCTCTCGCCTCCGATGTGTCCTCCAATGCCCACCCCAGGGAGCTCGACATGCTGCTCACGGCGGGGGAGCGGATCACGATGTCCCTCGTCGCGATGGCGATCGAGGACTTCGGTGTCCCGGCGATGAGCCTGACGGGATCCCAGGCCGGGATCCTCACGACCGGTCGTCACGGGCATGCCGAGATCGTCGAGATCAGGGCAATGAGGGTCCGTGATGGCATCGAGGCCGGGTCGGTCGTCATAGTGGCCGGCTTCCAGGGCGTCGATCCGGATACCAAGAACGTCACGACCCTCGGACGGGGCGGGTCGGATGCAACGGCTGTCGCGCTCGCCGCGGCGTTGTCCGCCGACCTGTGCGAGATCTATACCGACGTCGACGGGGTCTTCACCGCCGATCCTCGTCGAGTCCCGAATGCCACCAAACTGTCCGAGGTCACCTTCGAGGAGATGCTCGAACTCGCCTCCGCAGGTGCGGCGGTGCTCATGCCTCGCTCCGTGGAGTTCGGACGACGGTTCAACATTCCCATCCACGTGCGTTCGTCGTTCCACGACGGTCCGGGCACGTGGGTCAAGGAGGAGACGATGGAACAGGCAGTGGTCCGAGGCATCGCCCACGATGCGACCGAGTCGAAGGTGACCGTGTACGGCGTTCCGGACATCCCCGGCGTCGCCGCGTCGCTCTTCGAGCCGCTCGCCGCAGCCGGTGTCAACGTCGACATGATCGTCCAGAACGTGTCCCATCAGGGCGTCACCGACATCTCGTTCACCGTTCCTACCGCGTCGGTCGACCTGGCCAGGGCCGAAGCCGAGGCGGTCGCCGAGGACGTTTCGGCAGGCGGCGTGACCATCGACACATCGATTGCCAAGGTGTCCGTCGTCGGTATCGGAATGAAGACCGAGTCGGGCATCGCGGCGAGGATGTTCAGGATCCTTTCCGACGAGGGAGTCAACATCCAGATGATCTCGACGTCGCCGATTCGCATCTCCTGCGTCGTCGACGGCGCGGACATCGACCGGGCCATACGCGCCCTGCACTCGGGTCTGGGCCTCGACCAGGATCCGCCGGTATGAAGACGTTCGCGAACCCGTCAGTGGCCGTCGTCGGTGCAACGGGCGCCGTCGGTACGACCATGGTGTCGATCCTCGCGGAGCGTGGATACCCGTTGTCGAGCCTCAGGCTGCTCGCCTCGGAACGGTCCTCGGGCCGCGTGGTCGAGACTCGGTGGGGCGACGTGACGATCGAGGACCTGGCGACCGCGGATCCTTCAGGCATCGACGTGGCCCTCTTCTCGGCTGGCGGGTCGCGCTCCCTTGCATACGCTCCCGCGTTCGCAGCCGCAGGAGCAACCGTGATCGACAACTCCTCGGCATTCCGAATGGACGACGACGTCCCCCTCGTCGTCGCGAACGTGAACGACCACGCGATCGCCTCGCATCGTGGCATCGTCGCAAACCCGAACTGCACGACGATGGCCGTGATGATGGCGGCGGGCCCGCTCCACACCGCTGCGGGCCTCGCAACGATGATCGCCACGTCGTACCAGAGCGTGTCGGGTTCCGGGCACACCGGCATGACCCAGCTCGAGAAGGAGATCGACCACTTCAACGCAGATCGGAACGCCTTGGCCACCGGTACATGGAGCGATCCGGGGGGCGATCTCTACTCCCGTCCCATCGGGTACAACGTGCTACCGCACGCAGGGTCGTTCACGGAGGCCGGGTACACGGACGAGGAATGGAAACTCGTGAACGAGACGCGCAAGATCCTCGAGCGTTCCGACATCGAGGTCGAACCGACCTGTGTGCGTGTCCCTGTGATGGTGGGACACGGAATCGCAGCCACGATGTGGTTCGACAGGCCCGTTCACGTCGATGAGGCCGCCGAGATCCTCGAAGGGGCCCCGGGAGTGGAGCTCTGGGATGACGCACGCGTCCCGACGCCCCTCGACTCTGCAGGCATCGATGATGTGCTCGTCGGGCGCCTTCGTGGGACGCTGGGACGCCCCGGAGGGATCAGCCTGTTCGCGATCGGTGACAACCTGCGCAAAGGGGCTGCGCTCAACGCTGTCGAGTTGGCCGAGCTGCTCGTCTCCTGAAGAACCGGTCCCGGGCCATCACCCGTATCCCCTGGCCTCCTTGAAGGACCTGATCGCTTCGTGGTGGTCGACGATCGGAAGGGGGTATCCGACGGCTGCCCTCGTCAAGGGCCCTGGGTCGTGGATCTCGCCCGGATCGACACCGGAAAGCTCGTTCACCCACCTTCGGATGTAGTCCCCGTCCGGGTCGAAACGCTGCGACTGGAGCGTGGGGTTGAAGATCCTCGTCGGGTTCGTGTCCGTCCCCGTACCAGCGACCCACTGCCATCCGAGCTGGTTGTTCGCGACGTCCCCATCGGTGAGCCAGTCCATGAAGTGGCGAGCGCCCACACGCCAATCGATCATCAGATCCTTCGTGAGGAAGCTCGCAACGACCATTCGCGTCCGGTTGTGCATCCATCCCGTGGCGACGAGCTGACGCATTCCTGCGTCGACGAGCGGGAATCCCGTCTCACCGCGCATCCATGCTTCGAGGGCTTCCCTGTCCGTGTTCCACACGGGTCCGGCGTCCCGGTAGTCGTCCCACGACGAGGTTGGCCGATGCATCAGCACCTGGGCGTTGAAGTCCCTCCATGCGATCTGGCGAACATACGCCTCCGCGCCAGCCTCGCCCGCACGGACGGCCACTTCGAGCGGGGACAGCGTTCCGAAGTGCAACGCGGCCGAGAGCCTGGAGGTGCCATCGAGGGCCACCGAATTGCGTGTGTCCTTGTACCGGCGCGCCCTGGGGATCCATCGATCCATGTCGTATCGAGCCAAGGACTCGCCGCCGATCTGGCGCTGTACCGATGTCCCGCGTTCGACGACCTCGGGGAGGGGGTCCGATGCGACGTGGTGGGGGAGGAGCTTCGACGGCGCCGAATGGAGTGGCCGCCACTCCTCGACCGCCCACCTGCGGAAGTACGGCGTGAACACCTGGTAGTGCGACGACGAGGCAGGCACGATGGCCCCGGGGGGAATGACCGTGACCGAGTCGTGGATCCGAACGGGCACAGGACTCGCGTTCAGAAGATCCGACAGCCGCCGCTGGGCGTATGCCGACACGTCGCGCGCAAGGTGGATCTCGGAGGCTCGCGCCTCGGTCGCCACGGCGACCACCGTATCGACCCAGTCCCCGGTCCGGTGGACGAGCGAGGATCCCTCCCGTCGGAGGTTCGTGTCGAGGTCCCGCAGGCACTCTGCGAGGTACGCCTGCCGATTCGCTGACCGATGGCGACTGATCGCTGCGGGATCCGAGACGAACAGGGGCACGACGTCGGGTCCTGATGCAACGAGCGCGGGGTTGTCGTGGAGCCTGAGGTCCCTGGTGAAGACGGCAACGGTAGGCATACGTGATGTTCGGTGCTGTCGGGTATCGGGGATGGCTATCCGCGGTGTCGGTCGTTCCGACGAGGTAGCTTGGCATCGAGGAGGTGCCCATGGATCAGGAACCGAGGATCATCGTGTCGACCGATGGGGGCGTCGCGACCGTCAGACTGAACGATCCGGGTTCGATGAACGCGCTGTCGGCAGCGATGGCCGCCGAGTTGGACACCGTCATCGCCGAGCTGTCCGCGGATGATCGCACCCGGTGCCTCGTGATCACAGGCACGGGCCGCGGATTCTGCGCCGGTGGGGACGTGCAATCGTTCTACGACAACCGGGACGACCCCGACGCGGTCATGCGTGCGATCCTCGAGGGGCTCCATGGTGCTGTCGAGCGCCTGCTGGACGCCCCGTTCCCCACCATCGCCGCCATCAACGGCGTCGTTGCCGGCGCAGGCATGGGCGTCGCGATGGCAACCGATCTCGCCGTTGCCGTCGACACGGCGGTCTTCACGATGGCGTACACCGGGATAGGTGTGTCACCGGACGGTTCGAGCACGTACTTCCTTCCTCGCCTCGTCGGAACGCGTAGGGCCATGGAGATGATCCTGACGAACAATCGTGTCAGGGCAGCCGAGGCGCTCGACCTCGGGCTCGTCAATCGCGTGGTGTCTCCTGAGGCGTTCGACGACGAGGTCGCAGCGCTCGCTTCGAGCCTCGCTGCGGGACCGACGCTGGCCTATGTGAGGGCACGGAGGCTCATCCGGACCTCCCTCGGAAGCGACCCCGTGACACAGATGTCGGCCGAGGCTGACAGCATCATGGCTGCCTCAGCGACCTGGGACTTCCGAGAGGGAGTGTCTGCGTTCATCGAGAAGCGTGCACCCAATTTCGAAGGTCGGTGACCGACGCCGGCGTCACAACGGCCAGATCAACGGGATGAGCGCAACCGACGTGATGATGAACAGCGCCTGGAGCGGCAAACCAACTCTCATGTAGTGGCGGAAGGTGTACCCGCCCGGGGACATCACCATGATGTTGGGAGCGGTCCCGATCGGCGTGAGGAATGCCGAGGATGCCCCGACGGCGAGCGCCATCATCAGCGGGCGCGGGCTGACACCGAGCCCCATTGCCGCGCTGAGGGCTATCGGTGCCATGAGAACGGCCGACGCAGTGTTGGAGATGACCTGTGAGAACGCCGTCGTGACGAAGAAGATGCCGGCCAGGAGGGGTACGGGGCCGAGGGCCCCGAGCGTCGAGACAAGGGCATCTGCGATCTGGGTGGCTCCTCCCGTGGACTCGAGGGCCACCGCCATCGGGATCATCGCACCGATGAGGATCACGGTCGACCATGACACCGCACGGTAGGCCTGCGTCTTCGTGAGGCACCCAGCCAAGAGCATCGCGCCGGCTGCGAGCATCGATGCGACCGAGACCGGCACCGTGCCGAGGACCATAAGAACGACCATGGCGCCGAGGATGCCGACCGCCATCCATGACTTCCTCGTCAGGCTCGTCACCTGGGTGGCGATCTCGTCGGGCTGTCCCACGACCACGAAGTTCCGCCGCTCCTCCGCCATCCGTGCGATGTCCGTCCACTTCCCACGGACCAGCAAGGCGTCGCCGAACTGCAGGGTGTCGGTGACCGATAGCTGGCGGTCACCACGGCGGATACCCAATACCAGGACCCCGAACGATCGGCCGATCACGCCCTCCTGGATCTTTCGCCCGATGTACGACGAGCGAGGGGTGAGGATCACCTCTGCGAGGCCGAGTTCCTGTGAGATCAGGTCCGACAGGGTGGCCGGTGCGTCGAGGATCGGAAGGACGCCGAGCATCATCTCGATCTCGAGGCGTCTCACCTGTTCGGGTCTTCCCGACACGATCAGGATGTCGTTGCGCTCGATGATGCGATCCGGATCGGGGAGGGCCGATGGGTCAGTCGCGAACGCATCGAGCCTGTGGCGTACAACCGCGGCTGCACTCTCCTCGGAAGGGTCGATCTCGTGGGTACGGATCTGGAGGACCGTCACGCCGAACCGCTTTCGGAGGTCGGTCGAGCGCAGGGTCTCCCCTCGCAGGGCCGATGCCTTGCGCACCCGCATGCGGTAGAGCTCCCCATTGAGGGAGTACACCGCCGCGAGCTCGTCCACTTCCCTGTCGAGAACGGCGGGAGCGCTCCCCGTCGCGTGGGTCGGGAGGAGCCTGCGTCCGATCGTGACCATGTAGACGACAGCCACGACGATGAGCGGTATGCCGATGAGTGAGAACTCGAAGAACCCGAACTCCTCGAATCCGGCCGCGCGTAGGGCGTCCGACACGACGATGTTCGGAGGCGTCCCCGTGAGCGTGAGCAGACCTCCGGCGTTCGCCGCGAACGCGACCGGCATGAGGTACGCCGCGGGGGTCGAGCGGACCCCCCAGGCCGCGACGACGACTGCCGGCATGAGCGTCGCGACCGTGCCCGAGTTGGAGATGAACGCCGACAGGATCGCCGTCGCCACCATTGCAAGGACGAGCAGGCGGAGCTTGCTGCCGTGGGCGCGAGCGATCAACTTGTCCCCGAAGATGGCCGTCACCCCCGTTCGACTCAGGCCCTCACCCACGATGAACAGTGAGGCGATCATGATCACCGTCGGGTTCGCAAAGCCGGAGAAGGCTTCGTCGAGGGTCACGATGTTGGTGAGATAGAGGGTGAGCAGGGAAGCCATGGCGACGAGGTCGGGCTGGAACTTCCCCCACACGAACATGGCCATAGTGAGACCGAGGATGATGAACGTGATGGACATGTCGCTCACGCTTGACCCCCGTGGAAGCAGCCGTGCCCATTCTCGCCGGTCGCGGGGTCCTGTGGTGCATCCGGAAACGACGGAGCCCCTCCACAGGGGAGGGGCTCTCGTCGGGACGGTCGGATTTGAACCGACGACCTCATCGTCCCGAACGATGCGCGCTGCCAAACTGCGCCACGTCCCGAAGAACGCAATGGTACTGCCCTAGTCGATCCTCTCGACACGGACTCGGTCGATTCGCTGTCTCTCCATCGCCAGGATCGTGTAGCGGAAATCGCCGTCGGTGATCTGATCCCCCTCGTCGGGGATACGGCCGCACAAGGCCATGATGAACCCTCCGACCGTCGAATAGGGCCCGTCCGTGAGGTTGTAGTCGACGGCGAGCTCGAGGTCGTCGATGTCGAGGCGCCCGTCCGCGATCCATAACCGCGGTCCGAGCGTCGTCACGGCCGGAGCACCGGGATCGTACTCGTCCTGGAGTTCACCGACGAGCTCGGCGACGAGGTCCTTGATCGTGACGATGCCCTCGACGCCACCGTGCTCGTCGACCACCACCGCCATCGCATACCGGCGGGCCCGCATGAGACCGAGTGTGTCGAGGACCGACATCGTCTCGGGGACGTAGTTCGGTGGCCTGATGAGCCTCGACAGGTCCGTGTCCCCTGCCTCCTGTCGCTGGAGGAGGTCCTTGACGTGGATGATGCCGACGAGTTCGTCGAGGTCAGATGCCGTCACGGGGAATCGGGAATGGCCTGTCTCGTTCACGGCAGCTCGGACGTCGTCACCCGTCAACGGCAGGCCTATCGAGACGATGTCCAACCGAGGTGTCATCACTTCGCGCACTGCGCGGTCGGCGAGGTGGAAGAGTGCATCGATGATCTCGCGCTCGGCCTCCTGGATCTGGCCTCCGCGTTGCCCGAGGGCTGCGAGGGCTCGGATGTCGTCCTCGGTGGGCCCTCCGTCGGCACCATTGATCGGGATGCCCACGACCCGCAGGATGCCACGCGTGATGCCGGAGAAGAACGAGGCGATCGGGGCGAGGACGATCGACAGACGCGAGATGGTGGGGGCCACGGCGAGCGAGAACCTCTCGGGATAGCGGGCCGCAAGGGTCTTCGGGGTGATCTCGCCGAACACGAGCAGAACCGATGTCATCACGGCCGTCGCGACCCACGGACCCCAAGTCTCCCCGAGGAGGGAGATGAACAGGATCGTCGCGACGGACGCCGACAGGATGTTCACGGCGTTGTTCGCGACGAGGAGCGTCGAGAGCATCCGCTCGGGCTCGGAGACGAGCCGCTCGAGCCGCTGACCCCTGGGTCCGTCCTCGGCGAGCTGGTGGACACGCTCGCGCGAAATGCCGATGAGGGCCGTCTCTGACCCGGAGAAGAACCCTGACAGAATCGTGCAGACCCCGATGATCGCCAAGTAGATGAACGTTTCAGCGGTCATGGCTGCAACGGGACTGACGCCCCTGTGCCCGCAGGCTCCCGGTCGACATCACGGCCTCGACGACACCGGCAGGACTGCGGCGCGCAACTCGGATGCTGATGCGTCCTTGCCGATCCAGGTGTCCGCCCCTGCCCGGCGGGCGAGGAAGCTGTCTGCTTCACGATCGAGGATGATCGTGACGGGGATGGGGTCGCTCTCCGTCTCTGCCCTCACGGCACGGGTCACCGCCATGGCACCCATCGCACCCACCTGCATGTCGACGATCACACGATCGACTCCGTGCTCGCTCGCAGCAGCGGCGGCGCTTCCGGGTTCCGCGTGGTCGATGATCGTCACGTCTGCGCTCGAGAGGACGGCGTGGACCCAGTCGATGACGGATCGGCGGTCGGCGACGAGGAGGACGGTTGGCATGGCGTTCATCGTACCGGCCCCTCGGCGCCTCGTAGGTCCCGGCGTCACGGCGCGTCACGGGCGTGTCCTGCGTACCCTTGCGCGGTGCGCATGCTCCGATCGACAGCCGGTGCCCTGATCGCTCTCGGGGCGCTGACGGGAGGTGTTGCCCTGGCCCAGGCCGACCAGGACCCGATCGTTGTGATCGAGGTCGGCGGACCGATGGACCAGAGGCTCATCGACTTCGTCGTGGGCGCCATCGGATCCGAGGATGCCCACGCATTCGTGCTGAAGGTCGACAGCCCGGGGGTGTCGTCAGGTGAGATCCAGGAGCTCTACGACGCCCTCGTGAGTGCACCTGCACCGATCATCACATGGATCGGTCCGAGTCCAGCGGTCGCGTTCGGCGGGTCCGCCTATCTCGCCAATCACTCGGACATCCGTTCGGCGGCGCCCGGGTCGTCGATCGGTTTCCTCGAACCCGCGGTCCACAGGGGATCGGTAGCGCCTGTGACAACGGTGCCGGGGCCGGACCCTCAGGCATTCGACGAGACGGTCGCCGAGCTTGCATCGAACGTCGTCGTCGTGGGCGAATCGACCTCGACCTTGCCGGGCTTCGTCGACCGGCTCGATCCTGCCCTCGGACAGCTCATCGTGTCGCTCGACGGCGCGACGATCCACAGGGGTGACGTCACGTTCGAGTTGTCGACAGCGCGCGTCGAGGTGATCGACGGTCAGGATGTTCTCGTTCCGGACCGCCAGGTCAGGTTCGTCGGACCCGGCCTCCTCGATCGATTCCTCCGCCTCGGCGCGTCCCCCGAGACAGCGTTCCTCTTCCTCGTCGTCGGTCTCGCGTTCGCGGTGTTCGAGTTCTACGCCGCAGGGAGCGGCCTCATGGCATTCGTCGCGTCGCTCGCGCTGGTGGTCTCCGGTTACGGCCTCGCGACGCTGCCGATGAGGTGGCCGGCCGTGGCGTTGGTCCTCGGGGGCATCGCGGTGATGGTGTGGGGGTTCGTCCTCAACAGGGTCGATTGGCGGGCGGGTCTCGGCGTGGCGCTGCTGCTGACCGGTGGATTCACGTTCACGACGACCGGCCCTGCCTATCCGCCGGCATGGTGGATGGTGATCGTCGCGACGGTCGCAGCCACTGTGTTCATCTGGTATTCGCTGACAACGGTGGTCCGGGCCCGGTTCGCTACGCCGACGGTGGGACGAGAAGAGCTCCTCGGCAAGCGGTGCCTGGTCGTGGACACGCTCGATCCCTTGGGGGTCGTGGCCGTGGATGGGGCCCGTTGGCGCGCCACCGCCGATCGCGGTATCGAGATCACGGCAGGCGCCCCCGGCGAGATCGTCGGAGTGACCGGACTCCTCCTCGAGATCGACCCCGTCGTGCCGAGACCTCGCCGGAGCGAGGACTCCGCGGGAAATCCGTGACGTTTTTCCACATTTCTCTGGACTCGTGGCATCGACGGGAGTAGGTTCGCTCGGTGACTGTGCTGGCGGCACATTCGCGGACAATTCGAGCTACCCCTATCGAAAGGTCGGAGATGTCACTTGATCGTTCCTGGCAACCGGTCGCGCTCTGCAGCGGGAATCACTCGCATCTGTTCTTCCCCCCGAGCACGCAGGAACGAAAAGACGAGCGGGAACGACGCGAGATGCGAGCAAAGGCCGTGTGCCAGGTATGCCCGGTCAAGTCGGAGTGCCGTGACTACGCCATGTCCATCCGCGAACCGTATGGCATCTGGGGCGGCCTCACCGAGATCGAACGTCGCCAGGCGCTCTCGAGGATGTACTGAGCGTCAGGTCCGAACCGACCGGCGGTCCCCGTTGCGCCTGGTTCGCCCGATCGAGTCGAGCCACTCGAGAACCGGTACGGCCTGACGACGGGCCATCCCGAAGTGGTCACGGAACTCGGACACGGTGAATCCATCCGGAAGCTCTGACACTCGGTCGCGTATGTCAGCGACCTGCGCCGCGGTGAAGGCGAGGTCGTCGCCGATGCGCACGATGCGCCCCTCGCGGATGAGGTGGTGGACGAGCTCTTCGCCGAGCCCGAGTGCCGAGATGCGCGGCACGTCGAATGACGCTTCGAGCTCCTCGCACGCCTGCTCGCACCGCCTTCGGTCCTCATCCGAGATGTTCACGGTGAAGGATGCGAGCCGGACGTGTGCCGACGTTGCAACGATCCCGTCGGCTCCTGCCACAACTGCATCGATGATGGAGCCATCGACTCCGAGCGTTGACGCCAGCTCCTGTTTCGGGATGCCGGGCCTGGCGGGATGGACGTCGTGGTAGGCAGCTGAACGAAGCATTGCCTCGTTGCGGAGTTCTTCCACCGCATCGGAGGACAGGCGTAGGGGTCCAGCCTGCATACCTCCCTGCGGCTCAGCACCCCCCGTCGCGGCAGCGATGTTGTCCAACCGCATGGTGCCGTGAACGTCGAGCAGTGCATCCGCGCGGACCATCGGATCGGCCACTGCGCCGAGCAGCCGTTCGATGTCGAGCGCCGACGGCCGCGCAGTGGGGATCGGATCGAGGACGATCCCACCTCCGACGACCGCCTTTCTACCTGTGTCGCGAAGGATGACCCTGTCGCCCATTGTCGACGGCACGGGCTCAGTGACGGTGACGATGTACGCATCGGTGTTGCCGAGACGGCGGATCGATGATGGCCTCGATGCCGTCCCGATATGGAGATGGAAGGCACCGCGATCGGGTATCGCGTCGAAGCGACGGGTCGGCTCGAGCGTGATGAGCATGCGTTCGGTCACGGCCACGGAACCCCGCGACGCGACGAGGGCGCCTCTTTCGACGGCCGTCGATCCCACGATGTTGAGGGCGGCACGCATCCCGGTCCCCACGACTGGCGCAGGCTTGCCGTGATGCTGGATGCCGCGGACCCTCACGGTGTGCCCATCGGGCTGGACCACCACGACATCGTCGACCGCAATCTCGCCGGATGCGACTGTTCCGGTCACGACCTGTCCGGCACCGGTCATCGAGAATGAGCGATCCACCCACATCCTGAGCGGGCCCGATGTGTCCGCTGTCGATCCATCGAGGGCCTCGGTGAGCCGCGACCGCAGCTCATCTATCCCGAAACCGGTGACCGCGGAGACTCCGACGATGGGCCACTTCTCGAGCCTCGTACCCTCGACCTCACCCATGACCTCGAGCATCGCCATTTCGACGGTGTCTGCGTCGGTGAGGTCCACCCTCGTGAGGGCGATGACGCCCGTCGGAACACCGAGCAGGTCGAGAACGGCCGCATGCTCCTCGGACTGAGGCATCCAGCCGCTGTCCGCGGCGACGACGAACAAGGCGCAATCGAGTGCGCCGACCCCGGCGAGCATGTTCTTGATGAACTTCTCGTGTCCGGGCACGTCGATGAATCCCACGTCGTGGCCTCCGACGGTGGCCCATGCGAACCCCAGGTCGATCGTCAGGCCGCGAGCCTTCTCCTCCGCCCACCTGTCGGGATCGATTCCCGTCAGGGTTTGTACCAGGGTCGACTTTCCGTGGTCGACGTGACCTGCCGTTCCGATGATCGGCATCTCAACCGGTCGCGGCCATCAGCGCGCTGCGAACGAGGTCGTCGTCCTCGGGAAGCACAGAACGCAGGTCGATCAACACGGCTCCCTCGCGCCGTGTCGCCACGACGGGGACGGGTGCACCGACGAGGGTCCGCCACATCTCGTCGGCTGATCCGTCGATGCGGATCAACGTCGTCGGGATCGTCCCACCCGGAACGGACCCCGCCCCGGGCACGGATTCCCCCGGCACGAGGCGGGCGCTGGCGATACCGGCCGCGACGCGCTCGGCCCTGTCCGTGATCGACTCGAGGGTGGACCCCACCATTCGCCAGAACGGGATCGAGAGGACCTGGTGGCGGGCATACAGCTCGAGCGTTGCGACCAATGCCCCGATCGTGGGGCCGTCCAGCCTCACCGCTCTCGCCACCGGATGTCGGTCGACCGCCTCGACCGCGACCTTGGTACCGACGAGGATCCCCGCCTGGGGTCCGCCCAGGAGCTTGTCGCCGGAGAACAGCACGAGGTCTGCACCGCCCTCGACCGCCTGGCGGACGCCCGGTTCGTGCGACAGCCACTCGCGCGGCTGGTCACCAAGCCACGGAGCGGTGCTGTCGAGCAGTCCGCTGCCGACATCGTGGATGAATGGGATTCCATGATGGTGGGCGAGGCGCGCGAGGTCACCGGGTGCCACACCCTCCGTGAATCCCTCCATCCGATAGTTCGATGGGTGGACCGCGAGGATCGCATCGACGGTCGACGCCACGGCTTCGAAGTCCGACCCGCGGGTCCTGTTCGTTGTGCCGACCTCGACCAACTCGGCCCCGCTCGCAGCCATCAGCTCCGGAAGTCGGAACGAGCCCCCGATCTCGATCAACTCGCCCCGCGACACAGCGACCCGGCGTCCTGGTCCTGCAATCGATGCAATCGCGACCATCAGTGCTCCTGCAGCGTTGTTGACGGCAATGCCGGCCTCTGCTCCGGTCAGCGCGGTGAGGAGCGGTGACAGGTAGTCGTGGCGTTTGGCCCTTCGGCCCGTGCGGAGATCGATCTCCACGTTGGCGGGACGGACGGCGAGCTCCCGTGCGATGTCCGCGGCGTCGGTGTGCATGGGTGCCCTTCCGAGGTTCGTGTGGAGCAGCACGCCGGTTGCGTTGATGACAGCGACAGGACGCGCAGCTGCGATGTCGCCGAGGCGGAGCCGTGCGGACGCTTCAGGGTCCCCCGTCCCGCCTGCCGAGATCGTCTCCCTCGTCGCATCGATCTCGGCACGGCAGATCGCGACGACGATCGGCATCGGCAGATCGAAGTCGTCGCCCAATCTCGAGGCGAGGGCGTCCGTCGATGGGAGGTCACGGAGTGTCATGGACGTCCAGCGTACCGGGCGCAGGTTGCCCGATCCGGCGTCTGCGGCAACGAAACGCGACGTTTCGGTACTTCCGGGCACCGATACGGGATCATCGGCTACCTTCCCATGATGCGTATTCGTACATGGTTGTTCGCCGGTTTCGTCATCGTGCCGATCATCGAGATCGTCGTGTTCTACTTCGTAGGCACGCGGATCGGCATCTGGCCAACCCTCGCCCTGGTGATCTTGACTGCGTTCCTCGGCTCCTGGCTCGTTGCCCGCCAGGGCCGTGAGACCTGGCTCCGGTTCCGTACCGAGGTCTCCGACGGCAGGGTCCCCGCGGTCACGATCGTCCACGGTGCCATGATCCTCATCGCCGGTGCCCTGCTCCTCACACCGGGTTTCCTGACAGACGCGGTCGGCTTCGCGCTCCTGATACCTGGCGTTCGAGAGACGTTGCGGCGGTGGGGGGTTTCCCGCATGTCGTCAGGTTGGATCGTCACGAAGTGACCGGGTACCGGCGCGCCTCGACCGTGTGCCTCGTGCGCGACGCACCTACGCTCGAGGTCCTCATGGTGCAACGACCTCACACGTCGCGGTTCATGCCGGGCACGTGGGTGTTCCCCGGTGGAGCCGTCGACGAAGCGGATGCTGCCCCGCCGGAGTGCTTCACCGCCTCGGACGCGTGGCGTACGGCAGCGTTGCGCGAGATGGCCGAGGAGGTAGGGCTCTGGATCACGACCGAGGGAGTCGTCGAGCGGGCCCCCGACGGGCATGCATTCGATCGCGCCGATGCGCTCGGACTCCTGCTCGACGGTGACGCCCTGATCTACTTCGCGAACTGGATCACGCCAGAGGTGTTCCCATTGAGGTTCGACACGCGCTTCTACCTCGCCGTGGCGCCGGACTCGGTGACGGGCTCCGTCGACGGGGACGAGCTCGTCGACCTCGCGTGGGTGAGCCCGCGCACCGCGCTGGCACGGGAGGAGGAGGCGTCGTGGGACGTCGCCTTTCCCACCCGCAAGGTCCTCGATATGCTCGCATCCTTCCCGACGGCCGCGGCAGCCTCGGCGGCGTTGGCTCTCATCGAGGATGTGGATCCCATCCAGCCGAGGCTGTTCGTGTCCGATGAGGAGGCTCGCATCGTCCTGCCGGACGAGGAGCTCTACGACCTCATCGAGGAGGACCAGGAGGACCCGGAGATCCTGTCCCGCCTCGCCGCGGTGATCGCTCGTGGGGGCCACCTGCCAGCGGAGTTCAGGAGCCGGTCA
>DATHUV010000022.1:0-2136 GCA_035461905.1 Acidimicrobiia bacterium
TGAGAAGACCGGACCGAAGCGGTCCACGGCCGCCTTCGCACCTGCCTTCAGACGGTCATCGGTATTCAGACCGAGGTAAGCGCATGATCCGAAGTTGAGGAGCTCGCGACCTCGCACGGTGATCGTTCGACCGGTCGACGACTGATCCTGGACTCGGAGGCGGATCAGCCCGGCGTCGATCGCCTGGTCCATCCTCGCCTGGACGAGACGAATCGCGTGCTCTCGTTTGTATGCGGCATCGGTGCCCACGTGTGCCTCCTGGGCGCCCGCTCAACCGTCCCGTCTCGGGACCCCTCAGACGCCGACGATAGCGCCGGCCATCCCGGCAACTGTGGATCTGGGGATCGGTCACGCTCCGGCCCTCCGTCGAGACAAGGTCGCTCGACAGGGCGATTCAGATCCCAGCGAGTGGATGCGGTTCGTCGCCTTCGAGCGGGGGCGTTCCGCAGAACTGGCATGCCGGGAGGTCTCCGGGAACCATCGCACCGCAGCGTCGGCACTCCGAGGCCCGGACCGTCCTGCGCCCATCGGACACGCCGTCGGCAGCGTCGATCTGCTCGATCCGTTCCCTCAGTTGTTCGTCGGTGAGGCCGCTCTCCTCCAGCAGTGACCAGATGGCGTCCACGACCAGGATGAGACGATCCACGCGGTCGTGGACGTCGAGCAACTCGATCTTCGACGCGCCTCCGGACGCGGCTACTGACGACGCGAGGCGCGCCGACTGGCGTCCGTGCTGGCCGAGGATGTAACCCGTGAGAAACGTGAGACCCATGGTGAAGGGATCGACATGGCCGTCGCATCCCTTGACGGTTCTTTGCGCGGCACGAGGAGGCCCTCAAGGGGCCTCCTCGCCTCGGGTCAGTGGCCAGGAGGCCACCTCGGCTCAGCTAGGGAATGCCGTCTCGTACACGGTGAGCAGCTCGGGCGTGCGAGGACCCGAGAATCCGCAGTAGTTGACGGTTCCATCGAATGCAGAGACGAGGAACTCCTCGCCGACCACGAACGGGACACTGCCGATCAGCGCTTCCAGGCCGGCCGGGGCGGTCACGGTGACCACCGTGGCCTCACCCTCGGTGAACCAACGGTCGACGTCGAGCGTCACGGTCTCACCCTCAATGCCCGTCACCGTACCGGCGAACGCCACCGGCATGTCCTTGAGGATGTCGGCACTCACCGCCATGCAGCTGGCCAGGATGTCGTCCGCGCCCCCGGAGAGGGCGAGGGTGATGTCAGCGGCAGGCTCGGTGCCTCCGCGCAGGGCGAGTACCCCGCCGGCTGTCGCGGCGACGAGGACGAAGGCGGCCGCAGCGGCGAACCAGACAGCCCGCAAGTCGCGTCGGCCGCCCTTCGGTGCGTCTGCGACGGGTTTCGTCTCTGCTTCGTGGATGGGTGTTGACATGATCGCCTCCAGGCGATCCCGGGCCGAGTCGCTCGACACGGGTTCAGTGTTCAGGCCATCTCGCATCGGATCGATCCGTTTGAGTGCGGATCTCAGTTCATCTGTCATTGCCGATGCTCCTTGGCGGTTTCATCACGGTTGTGTCCGGATGCCACTGCACTCTGTCGTTCCATTTCGTTGGCGAGCCTCTGCTTGGCGCGCTGGAGGCGAAGGCTGATCGCGTTCGGTGTCGTCTCGAGGACTGCTGCAATCTCGCGAGGCTCGAGTTCCTCCCACGCCCACAGCTCGAGTACTTCCCGGTCGGACTCGTTGAGATGCTCGAGCGCCGCCTGGATGTCAGCGAACTCGATGCTGTAGGAGGGATCGCCCGCATCGGGGGAAGGTGGCTCCGCCGCGAGCCTGTCGACGAGTCGGAGCCTTCGGCCTGTCGCCCTGCGCCTGTTGGCGAGTGCCCGCTTTGCGACGCCGTAGCACCATGGCAGGACGGCATCGGAAGGGACGTCGTCGATCCGACGCCAGATCGTGAGAAGTGCATCGCCGAACGCCTCCTCGGCGTCGTCGATGGGCGCGCGCCGACGCAGGTACCGCTGCAGGGGCTCGTACACCTCTTCTGCGACGGCTTCGAAGCGGATCCGCCTCTCGATGTCCGTGCTCACACGTCTCTTCTGTCCGCCCGACCCGCGATTCTGTCGGGCACGCGTTCGTGGATCACGACCGGGCATCAACGCGGCCCCGAC
>DATHUV010000023.1:0-7470 GCA_035461905.1 Acidimicrobiia bacterium
AGGGCTTCCAGCCCTGCCTGGCTCTCGTGGTCGGGATGCATGGGTACCTCGTCGAACGGCACGGCGAGGTCGAGCTCGGGGAATCGGCTGGCGAGACCCGTGAGACTCGCCTCGAGCTCGACCCTCGCGAGGTGTTGACCGATGCAGACGTGGATGCCGTGTCCGAAGGCAACGTGTCCGCTCGCGTTTCGGAGCAGGTCCAAGGTCGTAGGATCGGAGAACATCTCCGGATCCCGGTTGGCGGCCGACAGCGAGACCGTGACGCTCTCACCCGCCGAGATCGTCACGTCCCCGATGGGGATGTCATCGAGCGCCGTGCGCGTGAGCGCTCCCAACTGGAAGATCGTAAGGAACCGAAGCAGCTCCTCTACGCCGCTTGCTACTGAGCCGTCGTCGGTGCGGAACAGATCCCACCGTCTACGGTCGGCGAGCAATGCGTAGACACTCAAGCCGATCATGTTGGCGACGGTCTGGTGTCCTGCCGCCACGAGCAGGACACCAACGCCCACCACCTCGTCGGTGGTCAGGTCCCCCGCGTCTGCGAGGCGCGGTATGAGGCCATCCGAGGGAAGGTCATCCGGCGAGTGCACCAAGTCATACATGAATCGGGTGAACTCGTCGTACGCATCCGCCAGGTCACCTGGCTCGGTCCGCGGGTCCTCCAGGATCGTGCTCCACGCCTGGAAGTGGTCACGAACGTCGTGCGGGACTCCGAGGATCTCGCAGATCACCAGTGAAGGAATGGGAAGCGCGTAGCGCTCGATGAGATCCGCCGGCATGCCGTGAGCTTCGATGAGGTCGAGCTGATCATCGACGATGCGTACGACGCGCGGTCGCAGACCCTCGATCCGTCGAGGCGTGAACTCGCTGGCCAGCATGCGTCGAAACCGTGTGTGGTCCGGCGGATCCATGTTGAGGAAGTTGCCGGCATAGCCGGATGCCACCCTCGGGTTTCCTTGTTCGGCCAGACGTGTGAACGCCTCGCGCCGAATGTGGTTGTCGACTGGGCTGCGGCTCATCGAGTCGCGAATCGACATTCGTCGATCGGCCAGCACTGCCCGTGCAAGAACGTGGCTCGTGACGAACCAGCCGACATGGCCGTCGGGATACTCGAGTCTCCGGATCGGCGTCTTCCCACGGAGCTCGGCGAGGTCAACCGGCGGATCCAATCGGCGTTGGCGGTCAGTGGGGATGCGTATCGCGGGTTGAGTCACGTCGCGTCGATCCTCCTATGCGTGACGGTGTCCATCGGGTACCGTTTCACTGGATGGAATGCCATTTCAACGTATCGCTGTCGGGCATCCGTGTCAAACGGCATGTCGAGGGACATCGCACGGCGATGCAGATCGCGCCGCCGAGCATCGGTCCGTTCATGATCGCATTGTGTGTGGGTCTGTGGTGACACCGAAAGAGGCGCTCGAACCACGACGGTCCTTCGACCTCGTCCGCCACGAGATCGCTCAGCGCCGCGAGACGGGACACGACACGGCGGCGATCGAGGAGCGGTTCGCCGCCGTGTCCGTGGAGGACGATGAGACGCTCGCTGCGCTCTACCGGGAGCTCCTAGGGCTTCCTCCGCCGACAGATTGGGGTTACGGCGAACCCTCAGACCTCGTGTCGATCCTCGCTTCGCTCCCGCACGACGATGGGGGGGCGCCAAGGACGGTCGATGACCCAGCCGATCGCATCCTCGGTGGTTGGCTCGGGAGGATCGTCGGATGCAACCTCGGGAAGCCGGTTGAAGCGGAGCGTTGGACGTCTGGGCTCCTGCGAACGTACCTCGAACTCGCCGAGGCGTACCCGCTCCTCGACTACATCCCGGCGCTCGATCCGATGCCGGATGGATTCGAGTTCCGGGAGAGCTGGCCAGAGACCACGAGGGGAAACATCGACGGATCCGCCCGTGATGACGACATCGACTACTCGATCATGGGGCTGCATCTCCTCGAGACGCACGGCTCTGCGCTCACGCGCGGAGACGCCGGACGCGCATGGACATCGATGCTGCCGTACCAGCAGCTGTACACGGCCGAGCGTGCGGCATACCGGAACCTCGTTGCCGGCGTGCCCCTGGATGAAGTCGCGACATTCGAGAACCCGTACCGCGAGTGGATCGGTGCACAGATCCGCGGGGATGTGTTCGGCTGGGTACATCCCGGACGGCCGAGGCGGGCGGCTGTGGTGGCCTTCGAGGACGCCTCCCTCTCGCACACGGCCAACGGCATCTTCGGGGAGATGTGGGTTGCCGCGCTGTGCGCCGAGGCGTTCGTCGCCGAGACAATGCCCGAAGCCGTCGCTGCCTCCCTCGACCACATTCCCGCTCGCTCGCGCCTCGCCGAGGCGATCGGCGGTGTCCTCGAGCTGTACCGGTCAGGAGCCACCTGGGACGATGCGCTCGCCCACATCCAGGAGCGGTTCGGGCACTACTTCATCGTGCACACGGTCAACAACGCGGCGATCGTCACCGCGGGACTCTTGTGGGGCGACCACGATTTCGCGTCGATCGTCGGTCTCACCGTCCAGGGTGGCTGGGATACCGACTCGAACGGCGCGACCGCTGGTTCCGTCGCCGGTGTGTTCCTCGGCTCGCGACAGATCCCCGATCGTTTCGTCGAGCCACTGCACGATCGGGTTCGATCTGCCGTCGTCGGATTCGACCAGTCGCGGATCTCCGACCTCGCCGAGCGCACGGCGGCGCTGGCAGACCGCATGTGACGATGAGGAGGTGGCTGTGAAGGGGCTTGACAGTCACACAGCGAAAGGGCAACCTGCTATGCGAAAAGGAGCACTCCATGACGACGACGTTCGAGCCAGACACCGCCCCGTTGCTCGATGCGATTGAGGCAGGGAGGGCACTCCCATCCTCCTGGTACACCGACTCGCAGATCTTCCTTGCCGAGCGGGAGCGTATCCTGCGTCGTTCGTGGCACTTCGGGGCGCACACGGGCGAGCTCGCCGAACCCGGCGATGTCGTCGTTCGCGACATCGGTGGGATCCCAATCGTCCTCACGAAGTCCGGCGAGGGGATTCACGGCTTCATCAACATCTGCCGGCATCGTGCCCATCCTGTTGTGATCGACGGTGGGCGCAGACCGCGTGAGACCCTTCAGTGCATGTACCACGGATGGACCTACGGCTTCGACGGGACGTTGCTTCGTGCGCCGAGGGCCGAGAGTGAGAACCTCGACTTCGATCCCGTCGACTGTTCCCTCATGCGGGTGCAGACCCACGTGTGGGGCCCAACGGTGTGGGTGAACCCGGACCTCGAAGCACCGTCCTTCGAGGACTGGGCGCCAGGACTGGCTACGGCGGTCGAGGCCAACGGCGTCGACGTCGATGACCACGACTTCGCTTTCGAGCGCCGATTCCCGATCCGGGCGAACTGGAAGGTGTTCCTCGACAATGCGATCGAGTGCTATCACTGCCCCACCTGCCACAGTCAGCTCAGCTCCGTCCTCGTGATGAATCCCCACCGGCAGAAGCTCACGATCGGTGGCCGTTTCTGGAGCACCCATCAGATCCCCTTTCGCGACGACGATCGTCAGTACTTCTTTCACTGGATCTTCCCGACGACGTACTTCCAATACGCTGGAGCGGGATTCGACGTCGGCACGATGGAGATCCTCGACATCGACCACATCGTGTTCCGTTCGCTGTCGTTCGTCCCTCGAGGGACTGCGCAGGCGGACATCGCCGAGCTCGAGGAGAAGCTGGACCGCAGTCCGACCATTCCAGAGGATGTGGCGATCTGCGAGCGGGTGCAGGCTGCTCACGAGGTCGGTGTCGCACCCCCCGGGCGGCTTCTCCCCGAGAGCGAGAGGCTGGTGCTGCACTATGAGCGTGCGATCCTGGAGATGATCGCCACGCCGTGACGATCGAACGTGCGACCGAATGGCGGCACCGACGATCGCTCGGCAATCGAAGGACGAAGCAACGCCGACCTGAACCCTGTCGACTCCACGTGTCGGTCGTCCGTGGTGATTCGTCGGCAGGACGTACGCGTCCTACCTCGCATGGCGCGCGTTCCGTGAATGATGCCTTCGTCGTGCGGGGGACACCGGGCACCGACGATCGAGTCGCCGTTTCTGGACTCGTCAGACGGCAGGGCCGTCACCCGATCGGTCTCTCCCGCTCATGATGGCGTCTACGGCGTCAGTCGTCGCACAGAACCCTTCCGCGTCGTGTCAGGAGCCGGTGAGAATGGCCGTCACCGGGGAACGCGGCGCGAGGCTCAGGTCGATCCTGAGGTCACCGCCTGACAGTGCCACTTCACCGTCGCCTCCGACCACGTCCGCCAACGCATCGAGGAGGGCCCATCCAACCGGTCGGACGGTCGCCGACAGGTCGATCGAGGCCGCTCCGACGTTGACGAAGAACACACCGACGGTCCCGTCGGCAGCCTCCCACGCGCTCGTTACCACTTGGGGGACGTCCCAGGACCCCGACCGGGTGAGACCGGTGACGACGGGGTTCGTCCTCCGGTAGTCGAGAGTCACCGATGGGACGTCGAGGGGGGGAGGGGGCAGCATGCGACCGTACGCAAGATACGGGTTCGCGGCCCCAGTCCGGAGGGAGCTGATCGCGCGTACGAAGTCGAGATGGCCGGCATCTACGGGCCTGAGGTCGTCGAATCGGTGGTGCCCGCCGTCCCATGAGATCACCTCACCGAAGTCGGACCCGGGGATCAGCTCGGGCGGGTTGTTGGCGTAGTGGAGGGACATCACACCGCCCCATACGAGTGCGATCCGAGCCACGATCCAGTAGAAGAGGTCGCCGAACGTGTCGTCGAGCGTCATCCATCCATCCTCGTGAACCGGCCCGACGTCGTGATAGATGGCCTGGAACAGAGGGACGAGGTCGCGACCGGTTCCGGGCGGCTTCTCGGGGCCAAGGGTGAGTGCCTCGAGTCCACCGATGGGTCCGGCACACGCCCTGGCCACGTAGAAGTCGATGTCGGCGATCACGTGTTCCACGATGGTCTCGACTCCCTGGGCGGGTGCTTCCCCGATCGCTTCGGCCATCGCGACCCGGGACCGTGCGTTGTTGTCGGCATACGCCGCGAGGACCTCTCGGCTCCATCCCGGGGTGTGTCCGTGTTCGACGCGAAGGCACCGTGCGGCGAAGGGATTGCCAGACGAGATGTCGTAGAAGACTCCGGCGAGGCCATGGTCACCGACGAGGCGCGCATCACGCCAGGGGTGGAGTTCACGCTGGACGTCGGTGGTGGGACAGACGAAGAAGTCGATGTCTGTCATCACGCGGGGGTCACCGGCGCTTGCCTGACCGTCGATGTAATCGGGCGACCGTTCGGCGAAGACGGTGAAGGGAAACGTCTTGTATGGGAACACGAGGTTGGGCTCCCACCTCTCGATGAAGTCCGGTGCGTGCACGGATACGAACAGGTCGTTCAGGTAGGGCGTGACGTGATGCCCGTCCCACGCGTCGAGGTTTGCGGGATTGATTCGGGTCGGGAACCATCCCTCGGTCCCGATGTAGTGGGGCCGGGTAGCCGGCCAGTCCCAGCCCGAGACGATGTGCAACGTGCTGCCGGTGGCCTCGGCGAGGTATCGGTACCGGGTCGACCAGTCCAGCGACGACGGCGTGCCCCAGATCGACAGCCCGATGTCCTCGTACAGCCACCTCGGGCGGTCGGCACCGCTGCGGACGGTGTTCGGCCCGCGGCTCGTCCACGGTGCCGTGAGCGCCCACTCCCGGTACCGCTCAGCCGCCTCGAACCAGTCGCCGCGATCGAGTCTCGAGATGACGACGGGGTAGTCGAGATTCATATCGTGCCCCCGGCGGAGGTCCCATGCATCGTGTCTGACCGACCACTCGTCGGCACCGAACCTCAGGTGCTTGTGCGTCACGTGGGGGTCGTGGCACGCCATCGAGAGACCCCCGAGGCTCGGTGAGAAGTACGCCATCACCTGGACCGAGCATCCGTGGTACCCGTCGGGGTATGAGGCGTCGGTGATGGTCGATCGAGGGTCGGCGATGAGCCATCCCGAATGCGCGGGGAAGAGCAGTTGATCGTCTGCGCCGAGGTCGACGGGATGCAGTATCGGGTACACCAGGTGTGCGGGAGGACGGGATCCGTCGTCGACCACGACGGTGGGCCACAGCTCGAGATCGCCGTCGGAGGTGAACCGAACGACGACGAACACATCGACTCCCGGTTCGGACGTCTGCCATGTCAGGCGAGCCTCGGAGGCCTTCACATCGATGGCAACGGGCCCAGGCTCGAGCTCGGCGACGTGGAGGTCGTCGGCCGCCGCCGCGGCTGCCCAGGTTCCTAGCGTTGTCCCTTGCTCGATGAGTCTCCAAGGACGGGCGTCCGCCGCTTGGACGAAGGTGCGATGACCGTGCGCGTCTGTGATGGAGCGGATGCCGCCGGTCGCGCCGTCGATCGTGACCTGCAGGCGATCGCTCGTGCACACGAGGGACCCGTCGACGATGGAGAAGATCGGTGTCATGTGCTTCGGAGTGCCCTTCTGAGGAACTTCCCGGTCGCTGTCTTCGGGAGTTCATCGCGGATCTCGACCTGACGGGGGTACTTGTATGCGGCCATCCGTGCTCGACAGAACTCGATGAGGTCGTCCGGTTGGACCGCTCCCGGAGGGTTGATCACGACGTACGCCTTGACGGTTTCGCCGCGGTACTCGTCGGGAACGCCGATCACGATCGCCTCCCGCACGGCGGGGTGTTCGTAGAGGACATCCTCCACCTCTCGAGGCCATATCTTGAACCCGGCGGAGTTGATCTGGTCCTTGGCGCGGTCGATGACGAAGAACCAGCCGTCATCGTCGACGAAGCCGATGTCACCTGTTCGCAGGTTCCCGCCGGGGAACGCCAGCTGCGTCGCCTCCGGATTCCGCCAATAGCCGGGGACGACGCCTGGTCCACCGATCACGATCTCGCCCTTTTCTCCGGGGGGGAGCTTCCGACCGGTGTCGAGGTCCTGCACCCACGATTGCACCGAAGGCATGGGGATGCCGACGCTGATGGCGCCCGAAGCGTCCACGGGTGCGCGACCGCCGAGGGGCACCCCATGGCTCGGTGAGGTCGTCTCCGTGAGCCCATACACGTTGTGGATGTACCGACCGGTTGCGCCCTCGATCCTCGCCAGGGTCGCATGGGCGATCGGTGCGCCACCGGAGGCGAGCTTCGTGAGGGTCGGTGCTGCATCTCGATCGAAACCACCACGGTCGATCATTGCCGAGAACACCGTGATCGATCCCACGGTGAAGGTGGCGCCGTGTCGTTCGGCTGCCACGACCGCCTCGAGGGGGTCGAAGCGATGGAGAAGGATGAGGGGTGCACCGATCTCCCAGCTGAGGGCCATGTGCAGGACGATCCCAGTGATGTGGAACAGCGGGGCAACGCCGAGCACGACGTCCGATGCGTCGAGGTCGTACCACGCGGCGGCCGTCGCGGCATTCCATGCGATGTTGCCGTGCGTGTTGAGCGCAC
>DATHUV010000024.1:0-8742 GCA_035461905.1 Acidimicrobiia bacterium
CTCGATCGCATCCGTCATGTCCACGGTGGATCCCGCCGGCACGTGGCAGTAGCCCCACAGGGTCTGCTTGCCCGCCGGGGCGCGGGATGGATCGAAGAGCGACTGCTGCGTCACGATGACGAACGGCGCGTCGGGGTGCCCTCCGGCGTGTACCTCCGCCTCGGCGGCGGCGATCTCCTCGAAGGTTCCGCCCACATGGACGGTTCCTGCGTGGCGGCTCTGGTCGTCCGCCCACGGCACCGGACCGTCGAGCGCCCAATCCACCTTGAACACCCCGGGCCCGGACCTCCAGCGCCCCAATCGTCGACGAGCCCCAGCATCGACTCGGGTACCCCCGATTGCCAGCGCTGCATGCGGCATGACGTCGAGGAGGACGATCGGAGCGGTTGGGAGCTGGTCCAGCGAGGTCACCATGTGGCCGGTCTCGATCTGACCTCCCGAGACCGATACGCGTGCCACCATTTCCTCAGCGATGGTTTGGGACCCACCGCGGGCAAGGGGCCAGCCGTATGCGTGGGCCGCCACCGCGAAGAGCTCGAAGACGGCACCGGTGAGCGGTCTCGACAAAGGTGCGATCGCGTGGGCCGCGAGACCTGCAAGGAGCCCCCTGGCCTCATCGGTGCGGAGACCTCGTGCGAGCCACGTTGCAGGCACGAGTCCCGGGGCACCGAAGCGCGTGAGCGTGAGCGGGTGTGACGGGGGGAGGCGGAGCGGCCCAAGCACCTGGTCGATGAGGTCGTCGGCATGCTCGATCATGCCTCCCACGAGACGCCGGTAGCGGGAACCGTCGGCACCGAGGCCGTCTGTGGTCGCAGTGAGGTCCTGGTGGAGTACGCCGACCCGCCCATCGTCGAGAGGGTGGCTGGCAGGGATCGTTGGATGGATCCAATCACCGATGCCGATGCTGCGGAAGAACGGTGAGCCGGCACCGAGCGGGTGGATGGCCGAGCAGATGTCGTGATGGAAGCCGGGAAGGGTCAGTTCGTCGGTGCGGGTGCCCCCGCCGACCACGTCCGCCCCCTCGACGACGAGAACCCTTCGACCACTCCTGGTGAGCTCGACTGCGGCGGACAACCCGTTGGGTCCGGCGCCCACCACGATGGCATCGAAGTCGTTCATCCCCCTGATTCTGCACCACGTCCGCTACGAGACATCACCTGACATCCCACAACGGTCCGCACGCCCTCCGAGGTGCGATGTGTGCACGATGCTTCGTTCGTGCGCCTAGTCCTCCAGGGACGTCTCCAGTTTTCCGTCCTTAGTGAGCCACGCTGTCACGAACACAATCTTCAGGTTCTTCCCCTGCTGACCGTTCGTGAACTTCATGCGGATCTTCGTGCCGGTGTCCTGCTGGATCTTGTACTCCCATCCGTACGAAGCGACGGAGCCGATCACGACCTTGCCATCGACGACCTTGAACACGACGGAGAACTCACCGAACAGACCGACCGACTCGGAGACCTCGTCATTCGCGTCACCGTCGGATCCGGCGCCATCGCCGCCATTGTCGCCGCCGTCGCCATCATCAACCGGATCGGGATCAGGGTCGGTCGAGTCACCGGGGATCCCGCCCGACTCTCCTGCCTCACCCAACGGGTCCGTGTCGGACCCTTCGTCGTCGGGCGGGTCAGCACCTTCATCCTCATCGGGTGCGGCCCCATCGTCCTCGGTCGGAACGGGTTCCTCGCCACCGCCACCTGATCCACCCTCGCCGGATCCACCGCCTCCGCCCGTGGCGTCACCGCCGGGCGCGGTTGGCTCTTGCGCCTCGCCCTCCACCTCGCCCTCTGCCTCTTCCTCCACGTCATCCGTCGGGGAGCTTGCGTTGACCGTCTGGAGGGCGTCACCCGTCTCGGTGAATCGCTCGTCGACGCCTCCACCGACCTGGCTCAGGCCACCGATCGCCACCATGGCGATGGCACCGACCAGCAGCGCATACTCCACAAGGCTCGCACCCCGCTCGCCCTTCACGTCCTGCCGATTCATGGAAACCTCACAGCTCTCCTGCATGTCCCCAATTCATCGGCAGGGCTCATACGGCACTTGGGGTCCAAACCCAACCGTGTCGGGTGACTAGTGCTCCGCCATCGCCGTCACTTCGCCGTTGTGAGGACGACGTCCCCGGTGAAGGACGTGATCGCGAGATTCATCGTTCCGATCCTCTCGCCGCTCGAGGGCTTGATCCGGTTCCGGAAGTCGCCGGACATCGTCTTGATTGCTGTCTTGACGACCATGCCGGGAACGATCCCCACATGTGCATCACCGCTCATGGTCTTGATTTCGAGGTCCGTACCCGAGAACTTCCCGACGCGCACGTTTCCGGTCGCGGACTTGAGGCGGGCGGATTCACTGACCTCTCCGACGTGCATGTCCCCCGCGGCAGTGGTCACGGTGAGATCAGTCGCCGAGTCCAACCTGACGTCACCGGATGCAGAGGAGATTCGTGTCGTACCGTTGAGTCTGCCGCATCGGATGTCGCCTGACCCCACCTTGATGTCCGTCGTGCGCGCAACGTCGTCGATCCGCACATCGCCTGACCCGATGTTGACTTCCAGATCGGTCGTTGCCAGGCCGACCTGGACGTCGCCTGACCCGAGGTTGAGCGCAACGTGCGCCCCGGGGGGAAGCGTGACGACCATGTCGATCGAACCGCCCACGAACCACCGCTTCCTCCTCGCCGTGCTCCTGACCGTCACGGTATCGGAGGCTGCGTCGACGACGATGTTGTCGAGGGCATCGCTCGATCCGCTGATCTGGACTGTCACCCTCCCGCGGTCCCCCTCCTTCAGGCGAATATCGCCCGAGTGGATCTCGACCACGAGGTGAGCGTCTCCCGTGATCTCATAGGTGTCAATTCTGTCGCTCATGTCTCGATCGTTCCTTTGAAGGTCGCGCGGGATGAATGGCGTCCTGCTCGCGTCGTGCTCGAAAGCGCCCGGACGACGAACGTGTTCACGGAGTCGCCGAGATCCTGGGCTGCCAACTCGATGTCCTCCTTCAGGTTCTCAGGGAGCCTGACGGTCATGCGAGCATCGAGCTCGTCCGTGGACACGGTGACCGCTTGTTCCGAGTCCCTCACGATCAACGACGGCTGGCCCTCGGACAGCACGACGTCGACCTTGCGATCCGGCAGCTGTGCCCCGACCTCTGCCGCCGCTTGCTCGGCGAGCGCCATCCCCGCCTGACGCAGGGCGGGGTCGAGGGCAGTGAGGATCGCCTCGCCCGCCGCCTCGACCGCCGGATCGTCCGCGGCGAGCCTCAGCTGCCCGTAGATCATGGCGTTCACCTGGCTGATCACGCTGTCGATATCCATCGTCGTTCCGTTCTCCTCGGTGCCTGTTGTCCGACCTCAGATGCGGTTGTCGCTCGTGCGAGCAAGCCTCATCAGTCGTGTCCTGCTGCTCGTGTTCTCCAGCCGTCCTTCGCGGATTGCCTTCACGCTCTCCGGGTTGTTGTACCACAACATTTCGCTTCCTCCGTCCCTCGCTGTCGGGTTGATGTCCTTATGATGTCACATTGACATCATAATGTCAACACCCTGACAAGGAAAATCTTCCGGTATGCTCGGAGCGAACGACAACCACACCGGGGAGCTCGGAAAGCCGGGCTGAGAGGGTGGCGCGAGCCACCGACCCGTCGAACCTGTCTGGGTAATGCCAGCGGAGGAAGCAGTGGACATCCCACCCACATCCACCACTCGGGCACATCGAGCCATCATCCTCGCAGGAGGGGCGATGCACGCCGCACCGCCGGCCGATCCGGACGGTGCCATCGTCATCGCCGCGGACTCGGGATACGATCACGCACGTGCGATGGGCCTCATGGTCGACGTGCTGGTGGGCGACATGGACTCGATCTCTGCTGAGGGACTCGAGCACGCGGCTACCCACGACGTCACCATCGAACGGCATGACGCCTCCAAGGACGAAACCGACCTGGAGCTCGCCCTCGCCGTTGCGCGTCGCCTCGGCGCAACCACAGTCGCGGTCCACGGAGGCGAGGACGGGCGCATCGCACACCTGCTCGGCATTGCACTCGGGCTCACGCACGCACGAATCGACGATCTGGACGTTGCTTGGCACACCCGAACCGGCGTCATCGCAGTGGCGACGCCGTCGCGGACAGTGCACGTCTCAGGTACGGTCGGTGACATCGTCTCTCTGATACCCAGCGGAAGCGTCGCAGGCGTTACGACGGAGGGCCTGCGGTGGCACCTCGCAGACGATGCCCTGGAGGCGGGCTCGACACGCGGCCTGAGCAATGAGATGGGTGCCACACTCGCCTCGGTGTCCGTCCGCGCCGGGCGCCTGCTCGTGATCGCCGAACGGGAGTCGACATGAGGCGCCGCACCCTCATCCTGATCAGCGCTTTCGCCGCCGCCGCGATTGTCGGTGGCTGTTCGGGTGGATCGACAGATGACGAGGTGGTGCTGCTCACCCACGAGTCCTTTGCCCTGAGCGAGGGAACGCTCGAGGCCTTCACCGAGCAGACCGGGGTGACCGTGATCGTGCGAGCGGCGGGAGACGCGGGATCCATGGTGAACCAGGCAATCCTCACGAGGGACAACCCCATCGCCGACGTGCTGTACGGAATCGACAACACGTTCATCTCCAGGGCGCTCGCAGAAGGCATCTTCCTCCCCCACGAGGCAGCCTCGATCGGAACCGTCCCCACGTCGCTCCATGTCGAGGGGAATCCGGTGACACCGATCGACTTCGGTGACGTGTGCGTCAACTACGACATCGATGCACTCATCGAGCGCGGCGTCGAGCCTCCCTCGATCCTCGCCGATCTGACCGATCCCGTCTATCGCGACCTCCTCGTGGTCCAGAACCCCGCGACCTCCTCGCCCGGCCTCGCATTCCTGTTCGCGACCATCGCCACGTTCCCCGAGGACGCTGCGTATGACTGGCGCGACTACTGGACGGACCTATTCGCGAACGGGGTCGCCGTCGTCTCGGACTGGACCCAGGCGTACAGCACCGAGTTCACCATGGCAGGCGGTGACCGGCCGCTTGTCGTGTCGTACGCGTCGTCCCCGCCGTTCGAGGTCCTCTACGGTGAGCTCACGGAGGCCCCGACCGGCGTGATGACCGATGGCTGCTTCCGGCAGGTCGAGTACGCAGGCGTCCTCGCCGGAACGGACAACGAGGACGCCGCCCGACGGCTCGTCGACTTCCTCCTGAGCATCCCTGTCCAAGAGGACATACCGCTCAACATGTTCGTGTACCCAGCGAATTCGCAGGCGGCACTGCCGCCCGTACTCACCGAGTTCTCCGTGCTCCCCGATGATCCGGTGAGCATCGACCCCGCACTGATCGAAGCGAACAGGGAACGGTGGATCGAGGAATGGACGACGATCGCACGATCCTAGGTCGCTCGAGGATCGGTGCCCTTCCGACCGCTGCGCTCATCGCCGTGCCCGTCCTGTTCCTCGGATACTTCTTCGCGTACCCGCTCGTCGCCATCACCATGAGAGGATTGAGCGTCGATGGCCAGCTCGACCTTTCCGTGGTCCTCGACGTGCTCACGGACCCCACGCTGCAGGGAGTTGCGGCGTTCACCCTTTGGCAAGCGATCCTCTCCACGGTCATCACGCTGTGTCTCGGGCTGCCCGTTGCGTGGGTGTTCGCCAGGTTCGACTTCCCCGGCAAGCGGCTGCTCTCGGCGCTCACACTCGTCCCGTTCGTCCTTCCGACACTCGTCGTGGCGACCGCCTTCGTGAGCCTGATCGGCCCGAGGAGCGTCGTCGGTGTCGATCTCACCGGAACCCTCGCGATCATCCTGATAGCCCACGCCTTCTACAACCTCGCTGTCGTGGTGCGCGGGGTGGGTTCCTTCTGGGCGAGTATCGACCCGCGACTCGAGGACGCTGCACGAACGCTCGGCGCAACCCCCTGGCAGGCGTTTCGAACGGTCACGCTTCCCCTCCTCGCACCGGCGATCGCCGCAACGAGTGCACTCGTGTTCCTCTTCTCGTTCACGTCATTCGGCGTCGTCCTCGTTCTCGGCGACCTCACCCACACGACGATCGAGGTCGAGATCTATCGACAGGCAACGACGTTCCTTCGCCTCGACGTCGCATCGACCCTCGCCGTGCTCCAGATCGTCGGCATTGCGGGGATCCTCATTGCGTACGCACGCTTCGAACGACGGACGGGAACGAGCTTCACCCAACACTTCGCTGACGCACCCCCTCCAACGTCCCGCCGCCAGCGTCTGACGGTCGTGGCGATCCTCGGTGGAGCGGTGACGTTCCTCGGGGTGCCTCTGGCATTGCTCGTCCTGCGGTCGTTCCATGTGCCCGATGGAGGTCTCGGCCTCACGAACTACCGCAATCTCATCGACCTTCCCGCGACAAGCGCCGCATTCGTGGATCCAAGTGAAGCCATCGTCAACTCACTCATGTTCGCCTTCGCCGCCCTCTTCATCGCTGCGGGCATCGGCATCCTCGCAACCGCGAGCCTCACCTACGCCTCGCGACGCGTGGCGCGAGCCTTCGACCTGTTCGTGATGCTCCCGCTCGGGACGTCCGCCGTCACCATCGGCTTCGGATTCCTCGTGGCCCTGGACCGGCCCGTCGACATCAGGGCGTCGGTGATCCTGATCCCGATCGCACACGCACTCGTGGGCATACCCTTCGTCGTGCGCTCCGCCGCTCCTTCACTGGCGAGCATCGGCCAAAACCTCCGCGACGCCGCGGCGACACTTGGAGCGTCCCCCCTACGGGTCTTCCTGACCATCGACGTCCAGATCATCCGGCGCGCCCTCCTCGTCGGGGCAGCCTTCGCGTTTGCCATCTCGATGGGCGAGTTCGGCGCCACATCGTTCATCGCCAGGCCCGCAACACCGACCATCCCGATCGCGATCTTCCGGTACCTCGGTCGGCCGGGCGAGGCTCCGTTCGGGGCCGCGCTCGCCATGAGTGTGCTCCTCATGGTCGTCACGGCTGCGGCGATCCTCGTCATCGAGCTCGGGGACAGGCGACGGGGATCCCAACGATGAGCATCGTCCTGCGGTCCGTCGGCGTGTCCATCGGCGGAACAACGATCCTCGATGACATCGACCTCGTCGTTGATGACGCAGAACGATTCGCCATCATGGGACCCTCGGGTGCCGGTAAGTCGACGATCCTGCGCGTCATCGCAGGTCTCATCCCACAGCACACGGGCACTGTGACCATCCGCGGGGTCGACGTGACGGGGTTGCCTCCACACCGGCGGAATGTCGGCCTGATGTTCCAGGACTACGCCCTCTTCCCGCACCTGAGCGTCGGAGAGAACGTTGCGTACGGCCTCCGCATGGGCGGCGTCGATGCCCCAGTGAGGACGGAACAGGCGAGCGAGCTCCTCGCCGTCGTCGGGTTGGCAGGCTACGCGTCCCGTGGTATCGGTTCACTCTCTGGTGGGGAGCAGCAGCGCGTCGCTCTCGCCCGCACCCTCGCACCCCAGCCCGCCGTCGTCCTCTTCGACGAGCCGCTCGGATCACTCGACCAAGCCCTGAAGGACGACCTTCTCGTCGAGATGCGCGAGATCACGGGATCACTCGGCATCACGTCGGTCTACGTGACGCACGACCGGCTCGAGGCAGAAGGGTTCGCCGATCGGCTCGCGATCATCGACGAAGGGAGGGTCATACGGACCGATACGCCCGAGGCGATCTGGCAGGCTCCCGGAACGGAGTTCGTCGCGAGGTTCATCGGGCATCGAAACATCGTGGACGCATCCATCCTCGGGTCCGAAGGGCTCATCGTCGTCCCGGAGAGCGCGGTGATGCTCGATCCGTCAGGCACCATCGACGCGCGGGTCTCAGCGTGCCTCTTTCGTGATGGCCGGTACCGGGTGAGCGCGACGACGACAGGAGGAACGCTCCATACCGTGACCGGCTCCGCGGTGCCCGTGGGTCAGTCCGTTCGGATCGCGATCGACGAGTCCGGTGTGATCGCGCTCGTCGATGATGGCCCAGAGTCAGGTCTACACGACGCGCCCGATGCGATCCCTCTAGTCGATGAGGTCTGACGTCCTCACGACGCGGCCGAACGAATCGGCAATGGTCAGCGCCGTGTAGCGGGCGATTTCACGGGCCCGATAGACCTTCTTGGTCGGGGTGACGATGTCGAAGGTGTGCGTAGCGTCCTCGACGAACAACATGTCGTACCCGAGGTCCGAAGCCATTCGCGCAGTTGTCTCACAGCACATGTTCGTCTGGATGCCACAGATTGCGGTGCCGACGATCCCGTGCTGCTTGAGCCAGGCATCGAGGTCCGGATCGCCGTAGAACGCCGAGTGGACGCTCTTGGTCACGAGGAGGTCGGGCGTGCCAGTGATCACGTCCTTGAACTCGTTGCCCTTCCCACCGGTGGCCAAAGGTGACGATGGCTGCGTCGAGTTGTGCTTGACGAACACGACGGGCCAATCCTGGTCACGCCATGCCTTGATGAGGTTGAAGATGTTCATCTCGCAGTCGGGATTGTTGCGCGGACCCCAGAACGTGCCGTCGTCGAATCCCTTCTGGACGTCCACGACGATCAGAGCAGTACTGCCGTTCCAGTCAGCCACGTTCACCCCCGTTCAGCTACGTCGACCCACCGCGCTCCACTGGCAGCGATGAGACGGTCGAGCGCGACGGGATACACCGTATCGGGTGTCCCACCAGCCGACCAGACCCAACGGTAGCGTCCGATGCTCGGGTCTGCGACAACCTCGAGGGGCCGAGCGTACCCGAAGGCCGGCGTCCCACCGG
>DATHUV010000025.1:0-9053 GCA_035461905.1 Acidimicrobiia bacterium
GTCGATGCCAGGGCCGAAGCGCGATTCGCATACCGCACGGCAGACGCCGCCGGGGTTCCCCCGACCGACCTCATCGAAGCGCGTGATCGGGAGGTCCGGTCCTCGAGGAACCTCGCCGAGGCACGAAACGCCTATGCGAAGGCGCTGACGGACCTCTCCACCCTCGTCTGAGCGCTCACTCCGAGCCGAGCCTTGCGAGGTCGACGTTGCCACCCGACACGATCACGCCGACACGCCTCCCCGAGAACCTTTCGGTATTCCCAAACAGCGCTGCGAATGCCGTTGCCGCAGACGGCTCGATCACCTGCTTGGTTCGCGTGACGACGAACCGCATCGCTTCGAGGATCGCCTCCTCGTCCACGGTCAGGATCTCCACGCCGTGTGCGGACAGGATGGCGAACGCGGTCTCTCCGATACCCGTGAGCAGCCCATCTCCCACGCTGAGCGACCCTGTGGCCGGATACCGGATACCGTCGCGGAGGGATCGGGCTGCGTCGTCGACGATGTCGGGCTCCGCTCCCACAGCCTCGATATCGTTCTCGGAGCAGACGATCGTCGTCCCCGAGAGCAGCCCGCCCCCGCCGATGGGTGTGATCACGACATCGAGGCCCGCGACGTCGCTGACGAGCTCCAACGCCGCCGTTCCCTGTCCGGCGATCACCATCGGATCCTCGAAGGGGTGAACGAGCGTCCTGCCCGTTTCTCCGATGAGCTGCTCGACGACGGCGTCGCGCTCGGACTGCGCACAGGTGACGATGGTGGCGCCGTAGCCCTCGACGGCAGCGACCTTGACCCCGGGCGCGTGGTCGGGCATCACGATGATCGCCGACGTGCCGGCCACGGAAGCTGCGTAGGCGAGCGCCTGGCCGTGATTGCCGGAGCTGTGGGTCACGACTCCGCGCGCTCGGTCGGCGTCTGACAGGGACAGCACCGCGTTCATCGCACCGCGCGCCTTGAATGCGCCCACCTTCTGGAGGTTCTCGGCCTTGCAGAAGACCCTGGCGCCGGCGCGTTCGTCGACGAGCCTGCTCGTGAACACCGGCGTGCGATGGATCAGACCGGCGAGGCGCTCGGATGCTGCAAGCACGTCACCGTACGTCGGAAGTCGGTTCACGCGCGACCCCCCACTCGATTCACCCTCACATCTCCTGTGCCGATCGCATACAGGCCGATACCGACGGCGCCGAGGACGTGCCACGCTGCGTGGGGCTGGAGGAGTGCCGACGGATCGCAGAGAGGGCCACCTGAGCGGCCGGCGACGAGGAGCGCCATGGCGAGTCCGAACGAGATCAATGAGAGCGCGTACCACGGCCGTCCGGGCGATCCGACCCTGCGAAGGGCGATGTCTCCAGCGACCAAGGCGGCGACACCGAGGGCCGTCAGGCCGTTCGTGATGCCGGGGAACAGAGCGAGGGCCACGCTGGAGATGATCGTGGCGCCGCCAACGGATCCCCACACCACCCTGGGCGTCCATCCGAGACCGGCGCCCAGATTTGCGAACGCGACAACGAAGAGTGCGATGAGGAACGTGATGTCGTGGGCGAAGTTGCTGATCGTGGTCTGGGGCCCGTGGTAGAGGAACGAGCCGATTCCTGTGCCGACCAGTGCTCCCACGAGCGCCCACCGCACGGTGTGCTCGTTGCCACTGGCCCTTCGCGCCCATCCGACCAGTGCGAGGCCCACGATCGAGAACGCGAAGCTCGACAGTGCGTTCACGGGCTGGGCGAGGGCGCCATCACCGATCAACTCGCAGTCGGATTCCCCGATGGCCTCGATCCACACCCATTGGCTCATGCCGTCACGGTACCGGTTGCGCGATCGATCGGTACGAGGGCCACCAATGGGAAAGGTTCAAGAGTCGACGCTGACGTGCCGACAACGCGCCGTAGGGGCTTGGCCACCGAGGAAAGCCATACACGCGTGCGCGCGGGCTTTGAACCGGGAAGGCGGCCCGAAAAGGAGAGGTCGCCATGCAGACACTGGCTCAACGGATCCGTGCCAAGGAGTTCACCCGATCGCGCCGCGGCTTCGATTCGGATGAGGTCGAGACCTTCCTCGAATCGCTCGCGGACGAGGTGGAAGCACTCGAATCCGAGCTTCGGAAGGAGGCCGTTCGCGCGAACGCCCTCGAACGGCGCGTCCAAACCCCCGAACAGGCCGAAGGGAACCTGGAGGCAGCGTTCCTCGCTGCCGCCGAGACGAAGCAGAAGCTGATCGACGAGGCCCAAGAACGCGCCCGCCAGATCATCATCGAGGCAAGAGCCGAAGCCGAGAGGCTCGTCGAGGTTCCCAAGAGCGAGGCGCACCGCGCCCAGGAGGAGTCCACTGCGATCCTCCTCCAGGCCAAGGAGCGACTCGAGGCCGCTTCACGCGAAGCCGCCGCTATCGAGGAGCGGGCGCGCGCCGAATCGGCGCAACTCGAGGCGGATTCCGCTGAACGCGGCAGGCGCACGGTCGAGGAGGCTGACCGACGGGCACAGGAGACGATCGATGCTGCGCGCCACGAAGCGGCCATCCGCATCGCGGCAGCACAGAGGGAGTCCGCCGATGTCCGGACGGAGCTCGAGGCCGAGCACTCCGAGCTCCTCGAGCGTGTCCGAGCCCTCCAAACGGCGGTCGTCGGAATGCTCGAGCACGGTGCTGCCCGCTCACCTGACATCGCTGCGGTCCTCGAACGGGTCGACGACGGGTTCGGCGACGAACCGGTGCGAGCCGAAGCAGGTTGACGACGAGACGCAGCACTCTCAGCGGTGCTGGCATGAGGGGCGGTTGGCGGGCCTCCCGGTAGCATCCCTTCAGCGGAGGTAGATCGAAGTGGCAAGGAACAGGGGACGCGGGGTTGCTGACGTCGCCCGGTACACGGGATCGTCGACGAGGCCACCATCGTTTCGTCCCGAACCCGAAGATGAGGCGGTGACGTCGGGCACCACGTTCGCGCTCGTGGCTCTCGTGGTGTTCCTCGCCATCGTGTTCGCCGCAGTCCGCTTCGGTATCCAGGGCATCGAGGGCGACATAGAGGCCCGAGCAGGTGCGGCACTGGCGGCCAACGAGTACCAGAACGTGCAGGTCGACGCCAAGGGGACCGTCGTGACGCTCAGCGGTACCTACCTCGAGCCCCAGCAGTCAGCCGAGGAGGCTCTTGCAATCGTCGGGATCGTGGGTGGTGTGAGCGAGGTCACAGGACAGATCTGGCCTGAGGCCCTCGGAGAGGACGAGGCAGTTCGACAAATCACGGGCGATCCCTTCGAGGCGCAGTGGACCGATGGCGTGCTCACGGTACAAGGCGAGCTGTCGACGCCCGAGAAGGTGGACTTCGTGACCTCCAACCTCGAGCCCATCGTTGGTGGCGCCATCACGGCGATCGACACATCCGGTCTGGTGGTCAAAGAGGGCCTCGACGACGAGACATGGCTTGGACCCCTCGTCGGGTTCGTGATCGTTGCAACCGATCGACTCCCGAACGGACTCATACGCGCCGATGCTGCCAACAGCTACGTGGCGATCTCGGCTGAGGTGACCGACAGGGAGGTACGCGACGACTTGAACGGACGCGTCGAGGCGCTGGCGGCAGACTTCGGATTCAATCCGATCCCCGGTGTGCTCTCCCCGAGGACGGGACCGACGTCCGAAGAGGTCGAGGAACTCCAGGAGACCATCAACGATCTCATCCTCGATCAGGTCGTCGAGTTCGAGGTGACGAGCTTCCAGCTGACTGCGAAGGGAATCGCGCTCCTCGACGAGGTCATCGCCGCCCTGAGGAACGCGCCAGAGGTCCGTGTTGTCATCACGGGACACACCGACAACCAGGGATCGGCAGCGGCGAACCAACTCCTCTCCGAGCAGCGTGCGAGGGCCGTCCTCGAATACATGGTTGCCGCTGGCGAGGATCCCGACAGATTCGACATCGTCGGCTACGGTGAGACGAGACCGGTTGCATCGAACGATACCGAGGAGGGTCGCCAGAAGAACAGGCGCATCGAGTTCACGGCGCTGTTCACGGTCGCCGAGGAGACGGACCAATGACCTACGTGGCATCCCAGATCGTCCTGTGGATCATCATCGCGACCGTGTTCGGCTTCGCCCTCGGATGGATGCTGCACTCTCGCCGCGGTGCCAAGAAGCGCTCTACCAAGAAGCGGTTCTAGACCTCGATGGGGCCCGTTCCCATGACGGGCCGGCGGTAGAGGGCCGTCCGCGTCAGGAATGCCGCGACGATCAGCACGGCGATCGAACCTCCCAGGTACACGGGAACGACGCCGAACGCACCCGCGAGCAGGCCGCCGACCGCCGCGCCTGCGGGCAGACCTGCCCATGCGAACGTACGCGACGCTGCGATCACCCTTCCCATCTGGTCCTTCGGAGCGAGGCGCTGGCGCATCGTGACGAGGGCGACGTTGACCCATGTCACCCCTGTGATCGCGAGTCCCGCCGGAATCACGGCGAACCATGAAGGGATGAGGGCAACAACGAGGAACCCGAAGCCAAGCATGCCGAGGCCGATGATGTACATCGATCCCAGGGGGATCCGCCTCGCCACACGTCCGGCGAACATCACCCCGATCGACCCCACGCCGGCCTGGAGTGCGAAGAAGAGGCCGATTGCGAACCCCTGGTCCGCGAGAGCGCCCTCCATCGTGTCGAGGCCCAGGACCTCGCTCGCGACATAGAGCACGAGAAGTGCCTCGAGCGGCTGGAAGGCGAAGTTCGTCAGGGTTCCGCCGAGTGTCCCCCAACGCAGCCGCTCGTCCCTCCACAACACCCTGACACCGGCCGATATCGCACGGCGGAACGGCTCCCTGGCGACGGAGTGTGCGGAGCGGATCGGGCGAACGAACCCGAGCATGACGGCGGATGCCGCAAACGTGACCGCGTTGACGCCGAACGCCACCGCGAAGCCTCCGCCGACCGCGATGAGCAACCCACCTGCGAGCGGACCGATACTCAAGGTGAGCGTCCTCGCAAGCCCGAGCTGTGCGTTCGCCCTCACCAGGTCGTCCTCAACCAGCGCGTCGGTCATCCACGTCTGGAGTCCCGAATCGAACAGCACTGCCATTGACCCGACCAGGAAGGCAACGGCGAACACGATCGGCGGGCTCACCAGGTCCGCGGCGACCGCGAGTGCGAGACCCACGAACATCAGTGCCCGAATCGCGTCGATACCGACCAATGTCAGGCCGAGACGTCGGCGGCGATCCAGGAAGACACCTGCAGCGAGTCCGAACAGGAGCATCGGGAGGGTCTCGGCCGCCGCCGTGAAGCCGAGATCTATGGCGTTGCCCGTCAGAGCGAGCATGAAGTAGGGGAGCGCGAAGTAGGAGATGTAGTCGCCGAAGTAGGAAATGGCCTGGCCCCAGACGATCGGAACCATGTTCCGCTTCGCCTGCCCCACCCTGTCGTCCGGTCGTATCTCCACAGGCCCCACCTCGACGAGCCAGCAGCGTAGCCGTCTGGTTGCCCACCCACCGATGCGCACCTGCTGGGTTTGCGGTAGCCTGATGGGTAGCTACTGCGAGGACAATGGCCCAGATCCAGGACATACCGAGGCTGACCGCAGATTTCATCGATCTCGCCAAGGCCTACCTGCTCCAGGAGACCGTCGAACCGGCGAAGCGGCTCGGGCACTTCGCCGGATTCTCGGTCGGCGCCACTGCCCTGTGGGCCGCAGGCCTCGTCCTGCTCTCGGTGGCGGGACTGCGCGCATTCGTCGACGCCCTGCCGGACGGCGCCTACTGGGAAGGACTGGCGTATGTCGTCACGTCACTTGTACTCGTGGGCTTCCTTGCACTCGTCATCAAACTCGTCCCGGCACGCGGTGTCTACGACGCGCAACACTCCCGTGAGGAGCTGAACCCATGACGCACATCGATAGAGATGATCTCGAGGCGAAGCTCGCCGAGATCGAGGGAGTCGTCACGGATGTCGGTTCCGAGGCCCGGTCCAAAGTGCGGTTGGTCGTTGTCGGAGCGGCTGTCGTCGTCGGCCTCGTCGCGCTCGCGGTCTGGCGATCACGTCGGTCGAAGGTCAGGGTCGAGGTGTACAAGCTGTGACGCCGCCGGGCCCGCTCCCCGTGAGAGCTGTGACGCCGCCTGCCGCAAACGTCGCACGCCGGATGTCTCCCCCGATGGGTTACGTGGCGCTCCGATGGTGGTGGTCGAAATGGCATCGCTTCGTACGGCTCGGCTGGTCGATCACGCGCGAGAACGCTTCGGGCACTGCGGCACGGACGTACTTCGGCCTTGGTCTCATCGGCACGGGACTACTCCTGGGTAGGCGCCGGACGCGTCGGGTGTACCAAACCATCGTGCCCTCCGGTGACGAGATCCGCATCAGGGTCGTCCCCGCTGGCGATCGTCGTCGGTGAGCTGAGCCGTGGCCGGGAACCGCAACGGATGGGTCAAGGTGGTCATCTGGGTCGTCGTGGCGATGATGGTTCTCACCCTCATGGCGGCGCTGTTCCCGGCGCTCAGCTGATGGGCGGCGGAGGGCCGTTCCGAAGCGGCGAGCTGTGCCTCCTCTACGATTCGAAGGGCCGTCAGCACCTCACCGAACTCGGAGCCGGGCGGGCATTCCACTACGACCGCGGCTCGCTGTCCCATGATGTCGTCATCGGCGCCCTCGAAGGATCGACGCTTCGTTCAAGCAACGGATCACCACTGGTCGCCGTGCGTCCCCGCTATTCCGACTACATCCTCAACATGAAACGTGGCGCTGCGGTGATGTACCCCAAGGACGTCGCCGCGATGATCATGTGGGCGGACGTCGGCCCCGGCATGACGGTCCTCGAAGCGGGAACGGGGTCGGGTGCCCTCACGATGGCCGCAGCGCGCGCCGTGGGGGAGTCCGGTGTCGTGGTCACCGTCGAACGACGAGACGACCACGCCATCCATGCCCGACGGCTGATCGAGGCGCTCGGTGAATCGGTCCCCCCCGTGATCGAATACCGGGCAGGCGACGTCGCCGACCATCTCGAAGATGTCCGGCCCGATCGCGTCCTCCTCGACGTACCGGAACCGTGGTCCATCGTGCCTGTGGCCGCTGAGCACCTCGGCGGTGGTGCGGTCCTCGCGTGCTACGTGCCAACCGTACCCCAGGTCCAAACCGTCCGCGAGGCCATGGACGACGCGGGCGTCTTCTTCGAGGTCGACACCTTCGAGGTCCTGATGCGCCACTGGACGATCGACGGGCGTTCGGTGCGACCGGATCATCGCATGATCGGCCACACCGGCTTCATCACCGTGGGGCGGACACGGAGGAGGATCACCCCCGACGAAGCCGAGTCCGTGTCATGAAGACGCTGTGCGAAGGCGGTCCACGCCCTACACTCGAAACGAGGTCGACTCGGACGTTCCAGGTGGAGGAGGTCTTCGGTGTCCGACAGAGAACGCGATGAGCTCGCTGCCACGATCACCGTGCTCGAGGACGAGGTCGCCGTCCTGCGCCGCCGTCTCCAGGATGCCCCGAGGCGGGTTCGACTCCTCGAGGAGCGACTTCTCGACAGCAGGAACCTCCTTGCGCAGGCTTCGAGCCAGAACGAGAAGCTGACCACTGCACTCGCCGAGACCAGGGAGCAACTCGCCCTCCTCCGCGAGGAGGTGGAGAAGCTGACGGCGCCACCGAACCCGTTCGGCACGGTTCTCCAGATGAATCCCGATGGCACCGTCGACATCGTGTCCTCCGGGAGGAAGCTCCGGGTCGCCGTGGAGCCAACCGTCGAGATCAAGGAGCTCGAGGCCGGACAGGAAGTGATCCTCAACGAGGCCTTCAACATCGTCGACGTTCGCCACTTCGAGCCGAACGGCGAGGTCGTGACTGTCAAGGAAGCCCTCGGGGACGGGCGTCTCATCGTGTTGGGACGCGCCGATGAGGAACGCGTCGTGACGATCGGATTCCCAGCGACGGACCTCCGCCTCCGTGCGGGAGACCATGTGCGCCTCGAGCCGAAGACGGGACTGGTCCTCGAGAAGCTCGAACGACCGGAGGTCGAGGAACTCGTCCTCGAGGAGGTTCCCGATATCACCTATGCAGATATCGGTGGACTGGATGAACAGATCGAGATCATCCAGGATGCCGTTGAGCTGCCATATCTCCACCGGGAACGGTTCGCCGAGTACGACCTCGCCGCCCCCAAGGGTGTCCTGTTGTACGGCCCCCCCGGATGCGGCAAGACCCTGATCGCAAAGGCGGTCGCAAACGCACTCGCGAGGGCCGTCGCCGAATCGACGGGCACGGGGGATTCCCGCTCGTACTTCCTCAACATCAAGGGCCCCGAGCTGCTCAACAAGTACGTGGGCGAAACGGAACGCCAGATTCGGCTCATCTTCCAACGGGCGAAGGAGAAGTCCGACGAGGGCGTACCCGTGATCGTGTTCTTCGACGAGATGGATTCCCTCTTCCGCACCCGCGGGACGGGAGTGTCGTCCGATGTCGAGTCCACCATCGTTCCCCAGCTCCTGAGTGAGCTCGATGGCGTCGAGTCCCTCAAGAACGTCATCGTGATCGGCGCATCGAACCGCGAGGACCTCATCGATCCCGCCATCCTCAGACCGGGTCGACTGGACGTCAAGATCAAGATCGACAGGCCGGGCATCGAGGCGGCCAGAAAGATCTTCGACATCTACCTCGACAGCGCGTTGCCGTTCGACCCGGAAGAGGCAGCCGAGCACGGATCCATCGAGGCATTCCTCCGACATGCCGTCGACGCCGTCACGGACGCGATGTACGCAGAGGGACCCGAGAACCGGTTCCTCGAGGTCACCTATGCCAGCGGGGATCGCGAGGAGCTCTATTTCAAGGACTTCGCATCGGGGGCAATGATCGAGAACATCGTGCGCAGGGCGAAGAAGGACGCGATCAAACGCGAGATTGCCGGTGGCCCGAAAGGCTTGCGAACGGCTGATCTGCTCGGTGCGGTCACCCAGGAGTTCCGTGAGCACGAAGACCTTCCGAACACGACGAACCCAGACGACTGGGCGCGGATCTCGGGGAAGAAGGGCGAGCGGATCGTGTACGTGAGGACACTCATCGAGGGTGACGCCGATCAGCGGGCCATCGAG
>DATHUV010000026.1:0-5885 GCA_035461905.1 Acidimicrobiia bacterium
GAGGTACGGTCGTCGCCCTCGGTTCTCGCCCGCCGAGCGAGACGGTTGATGCGCCGCGTCGCTGCGGCAGCGTCGTCGGGCGAGAGGTCCATGCCGAGGACGTTCGCCGTGCCGTCGGTCGTGGGGTCGAGGACCACACGACGCTGATCGTGTGCGGTGGCGAACCGGCGGGAGGCTGCTTCGGTGTCGGCGGCAGCGGCGAGGGCGCGGACGCGAGCGTTGATCTCGCCGGTCGTGAGGTGCGTGGCGTCCTCGAGGACCATCGTGCCGATGCGGCGTGCCGTGCCCTCGTCGAGGTGCTCCGTGCCGCGAATGATGGTGCGGGCCCTGGCGACGTCGATCGTTCCACGGTCGAGCGCGGCGAGCACGTCGGGATGTCGCTCGTGGAGGTCGATGGCGAGGGAGAGCTCGGTCTCGGCGCGCCGCCTCGTCCACGTGAGCGCTACGCGCACCTCTGCCTCGGTGGCGAATGCGGCATCCACGCGGTCCTCGATGCCTTCCATGTCGTGGAAGAGATCCTTGATCGCGTGCATGTCGCGATACATCTGCGCCTGGTAGTGGCTGATGAGCCGCTGGTGCGCCCGGATCACCGCGACCCGGTCTGACCCTGACAGCTTCGTTCGGTCGACCGCCGAAACCCACGCTGCGAGTTCGACGCTGGGCTCGACATCGTCGAGGCCGGGATGTGCCCTGTCGGGCCATGCGCGTGTCGCAATCGGCGCCGAATCGACCGCGAGGTCCCCAAAGGGGCGGTCACAGTCGGGCTTGCCAACTCGCTGTTGATCGATGTAATCGAGCATACTTCGATCGTATCTCACCCCTGTGACACGTTTCGACGCCGCGGCCATCGAGAGGTCTGGGCAGTCCTGATCGCTGAATCTCAGGTCGAGAAGGGGGCGACCTCGGGTCCCTTCCGTACGACGGCCGACCACACGGTCTCATAGTGGTCGCGGTCGTAGGGGTCGATGTGGGGGAGCACGAACTCCTCCCATGCCGATCGCATCGGATCGGTCGCGGTGGCGTACATGCGCAGACCCGCAGGATATCGGTCGAGAACTGTGCGCAGGGACATCGGTGTCTCGACACGCGTCCTGGTGTCCCCGGCGGTGAAGGAGGTGTTGATCTCCACGGCGAGCTTCGTGAGGAGTGACCGGATCGTCTCATCCATGTCGGGATGTCGGCGGGCGAGCATCGTCGTGAGGTCTTCCTCGTTCGGAAAGCTCTTCTCCCAGATGATCCACCGGTCAGCGAAGGCCTTGTTCAGGGTCTGGGTACCCGCATAGTCCCGTAGGTCGGTCGGGTTGAGCGTCCCGAAAATCCGAACGTCGTCGCGAAGGCGCACCATCTCGCCTGTCGGGAGCTCGAGGGCGCGGTGCCGGTCGAGAAGGCCGTGGAGTGCAAAGAGCGTCTCAGCACCTGCTGCGTTCAACTCGGACAGGTTGACGATGGCCGGCCCGCGGAGTGCGCGTGTGATGTCGCCGTCCTGCCACCGAGACTCCGTGCCTCCCTTCCCGTCGCCATGGAGCTTGACGGAGCCGATCAGCGTGATGTCGCGCACCTCGCCCGTCAGGGGGATCCGGTAGTAGGGCGTTTGGAGCTTCGCCGCGAACTGTTCGAGGTCGTGGTCCTTGCCGGTTCCCATATGCCCACGCAGGGCGAGGTGCAGTGGCGAGTCCGAAAAGTGCGCCACCCGGATCTCCTCGAGGCGTGCGAGCCGGTACTGCATACCGAGGTCGACGTAGTGGGGGTCCTGCGTCGGAATGTGGTCGAGGCGGTTCACCCTGTCAGGCAGGTCCTTGTCGATCTCTGGTACGGGGAGGACCACGTCGGGTCCCTCTCCCCGCGGGTCTGTGAAGGTCACGGTCGATGTCACGATTCCACTCCTATGCCGTCAGTTCTTCGAGTCGTTGTTCACCTGCGTGCACCCACCACGCGTCCGTTCCGGAATCTGCGATCGTGCGATACAGCGTCGAACGTACCCCATTGACCATTGCGGCAGCGAGGTCGAGGGGTTGGGACACCACCTGGGCACGCGAGTACGCGGCGCGTACCGTGTCGTCCCCGATGCCGATGCCCAACACCGTTGTTCCACCGTGCTCGATGCTGTGTGCCGTCTCGGCGAGGGCTTGGACGGATCCACGTGTCATGCCGTCCGCAAGCACGACGATGATGCGGTAGTTGGCCCTTTGCGCATTGAGCCGCTCTGCTGCGTGCGCGAGGTTGAACTCGTCCACGTTTGCGGCCTTGTCGAACATCGAGACCGGGGGAGCGGTGGCGGGATCGTTGCGAGCGAGCCTGGCGGCTTCCGCCGGCATGGAAGCGGTGAAGAAGAGGCCAGCGAGTACGTCCTCGGCGGCCCTCCATCGCTGGGGGAAGGACTTGATCAGGTAGTGATTGACGGTGCGGGTGAGCCTTTCGGCATTCCCGCCCTGGGCCTGGCGGAGGCCAGCTGTTGCTCGGGTGCGTCGCTCCCGGTACGAGGCTTCGGAGTCATCGACGGACGTTGCGAAGGACCGGTTGAAGATCGCGACTTCGAAGTCGATCTGGAGCTCATCCGAGAGCCGTGCGAGGGTCCACGCTCCGAGGAGAGCTGCGGCCATCGCCCATGGTGCCTTCCGGCCCGCCGATTCGCGCGGTTGGAGCATCGATGCCGAGCCGTCGACGAGGAGGCTCACGGCGTACGACCGGCGTGAGGGGAGGTCCCTCCTCTCGAACATCCGGTCGTACACGCCGGCGCCGAGGAGGAGCGGCGTGTACGGGGACAAGTCACCGGCGTCGAATCCCGATCGAAGCCCGCGTCGCTGGTTGGCGAGGAACAGCGGATACAGCTCGCCGCTCACCCGGTGCTGTGCGACGCCCCACTCCGAAGCGGCCTGCGTCAACAGCGCCCGACCCTCTGGTGCGAACTCGGCGAATCGGGCAGGCACACCCGTCACAAGGAGCTTCCCGCCCTGGCCAGAGGGGAGATAGACCGTCGGAGCGGTCGAGACCTTCATGATCTGATCCGTCGCGGGATCACCTGCCTGGTCCGCGGCTCCCTTTCGTCCGTCCTGGGCAGACACGGCCTGGGCCGCCGCCCTTGTCTGCTCGTACGAATCGCGATCCGCGAGGGAGGGCGTGACCATCCGCACGGCGTCCACGGACTGCGTGATCGTCGAGCCATCCACCTCCATCTCAGCCTTGCGGCCCTGCGGCGTCGACGACGCGGCTCCCTCCTGCATCAGGTTGTGCAGCCGCGCAACCGACAGGAGCTGCAGCGCGACGGTTCCGACGGTCCAGGGATCCTCCACGTCGACGACAGGGTCGAGAAACGCCATCGCATCGTCGATGGCGAGGGCGACGTGTGGCTCGACGCGGCGCTGGATCCGGTTCCGCTCCTCGTGACCGCCCACGATCATGAAACATGCGAGGGCGAACTGACCGAGCGGCCGTGCGCTTCCCATCGCGTGTCCGACGGAGGTTCGATACAGGTCGCGAAGCACCGAACCCGCGCCGGGGTAGGCCTCGAAGTTCACCCGCTCCTGGCGAGCATCCTCGATCGAGAGGAACAGTGCTTCGGCGGCCGGGCCGCCGATCTCGTTGAGGGCGCTGAGAAGGGGGACCGCGTCTGAAGAACGCTCGGGGACCTGGTCGAACTCGATGTCGTCCTCGGTGATGTCGTCGCGAACGACGTCCTCCTCCATCTCCCCGAACTCGAAGAGACCGACGGGCACCATTGCGCCCTCCTCGTCCTCCTCGGGGTCGCGGGTGGGGAGGAACGCCCGCCACTCCTTGGGGATCGGACGTTCCTCGTCGAGGTCGGTCGCAAGCAGGTGGATGACCTCATGCAGGGCGGACGTGAGGGCGACCTCCGAAGGTGTGACGGGGGCGGAACGTGCGTAGGCCGTCTGGAACACACCGGGGTCGATGACGATCGTGTCGGGCGTTGCAGCAGCTTGCGTGCCGAGGCGAACCTGGAGCTCGTCGTTGCCCGACAGCGACCGGGCGAAACGGGTGACGGCCGGTGCGACCCTCTGGTACCGCGCCACGACTGCTTCGATCGCGCGCTCCTCCGGAGGCAGGATCTCGCTGAGGACGGACTGGTCACGGTCGCGCATAACCACCAATTGTACGATGGTGGTGTCCCCTCGAACCGGGAAAAGAAGCCATGCGATTCGACATCCCCGATTCAGAGCTCCAGTGGCGCTTCGGTCCCTCGGGTGGACCAGGTGGCCAGCACGCCAACAAGGCAGCCACGCGAGCCGAGTTGACGTTCGACGTTGCGGCGTCCTCGGCGTTTGAAGGGGATGTGCGCGATCGCCTCGTGTCACGGCTCGGTCAGGCGGTCCGGATCGTCGAGGACGGCTCGCGCTCGCAGGTCGCGAATCGTCGGGAGGCGCTCCGGAGGCTGCATGCCGTCCTCGAGGACGCCGCGCGCCCGCCACCGCGACCGCGCCGTGCCACGCGCCCTTCGAGGTCCGCGCGCTTGCGGAGGCTCGAGTCCAAGCGTGCCAGGGGTCGGACCAAGGAGCAGCGCCGCTCCCCGAGAAACCACGACGATCCCTGACCGGCCCCGGGGACCGTCGGCCGCGCGAGCATCGGTGGAGCGGGGGGTTCCTATCATCGCGATCAATGGAACACGAACTGACCACACTCGACAACGGACTGCGGATCATCACGCACCACATGCCCTCCGTCAGATCCGTTGCCATCGGGTGCTGGGTGGACACGGGCAGCAGGGACGAAGAGCCGCAGGAGGCAGGTGCGTCGCACTTCCTCGAGCACCTGTTGTTCAAGGGATCCGAGACGTGGTCCGCCAGGGCGATATCGGACGCGTTCGACGGGATCGGGGCTCGCCACAATGCCTTCACCTCGAAGGAGTACACGTGCTTCTGGACGCGCATGCGCGACGAGGACCTTCCCCTCGGAGTCGAGATCCTCGCCGAGATGCTCCGCCAGCCGGCATTCCGCCAGGACGAGATCGATTCGGAGCGCCACGTCGTCCTCGAAGAGATCAACATGAATGAGGACGATCCGACCGATGTCGCCCATGAGTTGTTCATCGACGCCCTGTGGTCATCACACCCCCTGGCGCCGCCGATCCTCGGGACGACCGAGTCGATCCTCGGGATGTCCAGGGACACGATCCACGGCTATTGGAATCGCAGGTACACGCCGCGCTCGACCGTGGTTGCGATTGCGGGCAACCTTCCTGACCACCTGATCGAGCTGATCTCCGACCACTTCGGGTCGTGGCAGGGGATCGGCGTCGACCGCCCGCTGATCGAACCGATCATGGCCCCGACGATCCGCGTCAAGACGAAGGACACGGAGCAGGCGCACATCGTGTTCGGGGCGCCTTCGATCTCACGCAACGACGAACGCCGATTCGCCCTCGCCCTCGCCGATCACGTCCTCGGCGGTGGGATGTCGAGCAGGCTCTTCCACGAGATTCGCGAAACGAGGGGACTCGCATACGCCGTCCACTCGTTCCGGCTCCCCTTCGCAGAGACCGGAGCGTCCGCGGTGTACGTCGGAACGACGCCCTCCCAGACCGAGCAGGTTCTCAAGATCATCCGCGAACAGGTAGCACTCGTGCTCGAGGACGGCATCACGGACGAGGAACTCGAGAGGGCCAAGGGCAACGTGAACGGGTCGCTCGCAATCAGCCTCGAGGATGCCAACAGCCGCATGAACAGGATCGGCAGGACCGAGCTGACAGGTGCAGAGCACCTGACCGTGGACGAGACCGTCGCGCGCATTTCGGCCGTCACGGGTGATGAGATCATCGATGTCGCGCGAGCCTCGTACGGCGCACCCTATGTCATCGGCGCCGTAGGGCCGTTCGAGGCGTCCGACCTCGAAGCTTTCGTGTTATGAAGGTCGGCGTCGCAGGAGCCTCCGGT
>DATHUV010000027.1:0-34834 GCA_035461905.1 Acidimicrobiia bacterium
GCTCGCCATCGAGTACGCCCGCCTCCACATCGAGCGATTCGCGGCGGGAGCCTGGATCGTAGACCTCGCTCCCTCCGTCGCCGGGGACGACGTCTTCAGGGTCGTCGCACGCGCATTGGGCCTGTCATCGACCGATCAGGAGGCGACGTCGAGTGCCGAGGTGCTCGGGTTCCTGCACTTCAGGGATGCCCTCCTGATCCTCGACAACTGCGAACACCTGCTGGAGGATGCCGCACGGATGGTGATCCAGATCCTCGAACGAGCTCCGGGCGTTCGTGTCCTCGTCACGTCACGAGCACCTCTCCACGTTCCTGGCGAGTCCGTGCTCTCCGTACCCGGACTCGAGGTGCCACCGGATAATGCGACCTGGGAGGACCTAGCCCGATTCGACAGCTCGCGTCTGCTCGTCGAGCGGGCAGAGGATGCGGGAGATCGGATCGAGCGGTCCGAGGCGAAAGCCCAAGCATTGGCTGACATCTGTCGCGTCGTCGACGGCATGCCCTTGGCTATCGAGCTCGTCGGATCCCGGGTTCGGACCATGGGTCTCGAGGCTCTCCCCGCACTCCTGAGTGATCGACTCACCGCCTTCGGGAGCAGTCGCACGATGGATAGCCGTCACCGAACAATGAGGGCAATGATCGACTGGAGCTACAACCTCTTGACGCCTGACCAGCGGGCACTCTTCAGAACTCTCGGGTCCTTCGTCGGTGGCTTCACCATCGATGCCGCATCGCATGTCGCCACGTCCGACCACGTGCCCCGAGCCGACATCGCTGACCACCTCGAAGCACTCGTCGACCAATCCCTTGTCGTGCAGTACGAGCGCAGAGGCGAACGCTTCGGCCTACTCGAACCATTCCGGCTGTTCGCCCTCGAGCGGCTCGACGAGACGGGTGACCTCGAGAGAACTCTGGACCGACATGCTGACGCCTTCTTCGACGTCGTCGAGCGAGCGGATGGCAACAGGCGAGGACCTGATCGAGTCGGCATCTTCATGTCGCTGCGGGCCGACATGCCGAACATCCGGCGAGCCCTCGAGCACTTCGAGAGCACACATGATGACGATCGCTTGTGCCGCATGGTCGCATCCATCGCATGGTTCTGGACCTCAGACCTCCGCATCGACGAGGCTGTCAGGTGGGCTGAGGTGTGTCTCCCCCACCTGGACGAAGCCGATCCCGCAGTCGGTGCCCGGATCCACACCATCCTCGCTGCGGCGGCCGCCGCCGGTCGCTCGCCGGAGAGGGGTCCCGACCACATCGATCGTGCACTCGAGTTGGCGCGCGAGACCAACGACGAACTGCTCCTCGCTGACACCATCATGAACCGGGTCCGCGATTCTGCCGCCTTCGGCGATTCCGCTGGCGACATCGAACTGAGCGAAACAGCGATCGACATCTACGAGCGACACGACGATGAGTGGGGTCTCCTCGAGGCCCTCCTCAGGCTGTGTGGCAGGAAGCTCTGGGACGAACCAGGATCGGCGGACGACGTGATCCAGATCGCCAGGCGAGCCAAGGCGATCGGGCGCAGGATCGGCGACACGGACGGCACGGTGTGGGCTCTCATCAATGAGATTTCGGCACTCACCGTATCCGAGAACGCGCCGGAGGTCGCGCCGGGCTACTTGCTCTCGCTCCTCGACGAGACGATGGCCTTGGCGAATGACACGATCAGCCCCATGTCCCTCTGTGACGCGCTGCTCACACAAGGATCCTTCCTCCTCCGACAGGGGGACACTCACGACGCCCTCGCCCTCTACCAGAAGAGTGCCAGGCTTGCCGACGAGGCGGGAGCGCTGTTCTTTTCCATTGAGGCGCACACCCAATCGGCCATCGCCTGCCTTGAAGTGGATCAGGAAGGAGCCGTTCGCTCGGTCGAGACGGCACTCCGTCGGGCCATCGACCGATCGGTCGAACGCCAAACGGTGTGGGTCATCGAGGTCGCTGCACGTGTGCTGTTCGTGACTGGCGAGCACGACTTGGCCGCTCGGCTCATCGGAGCGGCAGAACGACACCGAGACGAGCTCCCAAATCCGATGCCTCCGTGGGACCTGCCGTACTACGCGGAGACTCGCGAAGCAGTGCGTCGCGGAGCCGGATCGGACTTCGAGGGCCTGCGAACCGAGGGTGCATCATGGTCGATCACGCACGCAGCCCAGATCGCGGCTGACCTGCTTCGCACCCTCTGATCGCCAGCGCCAACGGGTCTGACCGCATCCGATCTGGCGCGATCTGGCGGCGCCTGATCGGGTCCAGATCGGGTCCAGATGCTCTCACCGGATGGTGCGGGCATGCGGATCACCATCGCCACACTCGCCACACTTGCCCTGCTCGGTGTGACCCCGAACGCAGCGCCTGCGCACACCATCGCCGGTGATGCCGGCGCACAGGATCTTCGGACCGTGGAATGGGCACTCGACCGATTCGACGCCGCGGGCCTCGAACTTCCCACGATGGTCGTCGAGTTCGCAGCCGACCGCAAGAGCTGCGGCGGCAACACGGCCGTTGCGATCCACGGCGGATCGGAGCCGACGATCATCGTGTGCGCCGATCCGGACTCCCCCGAGGTCGTCATCCGAAGGACACTGCTGCACGAGATGGCTCACATCTGGGCGAATGCGGCGCTCGACGAGAGCACTCGCCGCGCTTTCCTCGACCTGAGGGGACTCGAGGCGTGGGCAGAGAACCCCGCTTGGGACGGACGCGGTTCGGAGCATGCGGCCGAGATCGTGACATGGGCACTGATGGACGAGGATCTGCTGATGGCAACTATTCCCGACAACGACCCTGCCGATCTCGATGCCGGATACGCGCTCCTCACCGGTAGGCCGGTGCCCGAGAGGTGAGAGGGAACCAGCGACCATGGCGTGTTGCCAGCGGTGCTCAGGGCAAGAGGAACTCGAGAGCTGGCCGCAGGCGAGGGCTCCAGGCGGACTCCGAGTGGATGGCGCCCTCTTCGATGACGGCGAGCAGGTTATCCCCGTATCCGGCAGCGATGAACCAGGATCTGAGTCGGTGGAACGTGTCCACGTACGTCTCCGACACGACAGGGTCCTCGGGCGCCTCGGCGGTACCGGTATCGATGTACACCCTTCCGTGTCGTACCTCGACCGTGTCGAGGTACGGCCAGATGTCAGGGGTCCACCAGGCAGCCGTGCTCATCGAGCCGACGCACCCGAACTGATCCGGGTACTCGAGGAAGAGGTAAAGGGAAATGAGCCCGCCGAGTGAGCTCCCCAAGACACAGGTTCGCTCCCGAGTACGCGAGATCGGCAACGTCTCCTCACAGAACGGCTTGCCCACATCCACCAGCCACTGCGCGTACTCGGGTCCGAGGACATTCGCTTCTTGCGGACTGGGCCAGGGGCAGTACTCGATGAAGCGGCGGTCCCCAGCGTTGGGAATCCCGACGACTACGGCGGACGATCCCATGGCCGTGAGGGTTTCGTCGACCTTCCATTCACCCGCGTAGCTGGCCTCGTCATCGAAGAGGTTGTCACCGTCGTGCATGTACACCACGGGCGATCCTCCAGCCGGGACCGGACCCTCAGGAAGCCAGGCGAGCAGCTCAATGGTCCGACCGAGCGACGGAGCCCCGAGAGGATCGCTCACGAGCAGGCTTCCAACGACGGTGCTTCGCGGTCCGTGCTCGTAGGGTCGCCAGCGTGTGGGAATCGATTCCATCACACACAACCCTACGCAGCGGGGGTTGACCGCGCGCGTTCGCTCGTGACCTGCCGAAGGAGCGACCGGCGCGTCATCGGGTCGATCCAGCTGGTCAAGAAGGGCATGGACGTACACTCGATCCCGTGGAGTCACCCCCGGATCCAGGGCCCCTCGATGGCATCGTCGTCGCCGACCTGTCCAGGGTCCTGGCAGGCCCCTATGCGGCAATGACCCTCGGAGACCTCGGCGCCAACGTCATCAAGGTCGAGCGCCCAGACACCGGGGACGACACAAGGGCCTGGGGTCCGCCGTGGGCGGATGACGGAAGCACCTATTTCCAGGCGTTGAATCGCAACAAGCGGAGCATCGCGCTCGACTTCACCGTCCGGGAGGATCTCGAGGTCGCCATGAGGATCATTCGCCACTCCGACGTGGTGATCGAGAACTTCCGACCGGGAAGCCTCGCACGCTTCGGCCTCGATGCGGAACATTCGTTGGCTGCGAACCCACGGCTCGTGTACTGCTCCATCACGGGCTTCGGCACCAGCGAGGACGCCCAGCATCTGGTCGGATACGACCTCCTCGTCCAGGCGTCGAGCGGCTTGATGAGCATCACCGGATGGCCTGACGGTCCGCCCACCAAGGTCGGAGTCGCCCTCATCGACCACGTTTGTGCCCTCCAGGCCGTGGTCGGCGTGCTCGCCGCCCTGCGCCACAGGGACCGCACAGGTGTCGGACAGCACGTCAGTGTCTCCCTCATGGGTGCAGCTCTCGCTGCGCTGCTCAACCAGGCATCGGGGTACCTAGGTGCTGGTGTGATTCCCGGCCGGCTCGGTAACCGGCATCCCTCGATAGCGCCATATCAGACGTTCCGAGCGTCCGACGGATACTTCGTCCTCGCCTGCGGCAACGACACCCAGTTCGCCGCCGTCTGCGCAGTCACCGGCATCCCTGACGCAGCTTCGGATCCTCGCTTCGCAACCAACCCCGAGCGCGTGGACCACGTCGACGCGCTCGAGGACCTGCTCGAGCAGCATTTCGCCCATCGGAAGACGCACGACATCGTCACGGCCCTCACATCGGTCGGCGTTCCCGCAGGACCGATCCTCGACGTAGCCCAGGCTTTCGCCTTTGCGTCAGCCATCGGACTGGAAGCGATCAATGAGGTCGAGGAGGTGAGCGGGCCGGTGTTTCGCTCCGTTGCCTCACCGATCAACCTTGGCGCTTTGCCCACGCGGAGCGTGTCGGCGCCACCACGCCTCGACGAGCACAGGGATGCCGTTTGCGCATGGCTCGATGGGCTGGAGGGGACCACGCCAGGAACATGAAGGCGGTCAGGGGCGGTCAACGACCCTCATCGCGTGATAGTCGACGGCCTCCACCTCATTGCCGGTGTCATCCTGAACCGTGCTTCGACGAACCGCCCACCCGGCACCATCGCGGGCAACGGGCACCGTACCGTCAACCGACCGGATCGTGGGCGCAGCGTCGACGGTGCGGAGCGCACCGTCGATGAGCACCACTTCGGCGTCACCGAGGGTCTCGCCCGTGTGGTGCAGAGCGTCCCATTCCGCGACGATGTTCGAGTCAGTCATCACGAGTCTCCCTCCGGAGCGCATTTCAGATGCACATCCAAACGCCGAAATGTGCCTACTGCACGACCACTCGATGAAGATCGTGTGAACCGATCACCCCTGGTGACGAAACCCCGTCTGCACCACCCGGAGAGGTCGGAGTCCAGCTCCGCACCGTGGTGCGTCCAGGACCAAGGGGGCGCTCCACGGAGCACGGTCATCGTGCCGCCCCAGCGCATGGTGGTGTCGTAGGCTGCGGCCGATGTACAGGCTTCGATGGTGGATCGCCGGCGTCATCGCCCGGTTCTACACACTGGGCATCTTCACGAAGGTCGAGATCATCGGCGAAGTCGACACCTCGCGGCCGACCCTCTTCGTAGCCAATCACTTCGGTGGGTTCGTCGATGCGATCGTCGTTGTGAGGGCGCTTGGTGGGCTCCCCCATATCGTTGCGAAGTCCACCCTGTTCGAGCGGTTGCCCCTGCGCCTGATTCTCAAGATGTTGGGCGTCGTACCGGTCTATCGACGGGCGGACACCGCCGACCAGTCGAAGAACCGGGGATCGTTCGACGAGGTCGCAGCGGTCCTCGCCAAGGGAAGGTCCGTTCTGATCTTCCCCGAAGGAACCGTTACCGACACCCAGGAACTCCAGACGATCCGCACCGGTGCCGCCCGTATGGCCCTCACTGCGATCGCGCAGGGCACCGACGACCTCCGAGTCGCCCCGGTAGGGATCACCTACGAGGACAAGGTGTCATCCCGGTCGCGCGTCCTCGTCGAGATCGGCGAGCCGCTCACTGCAGCGGACATCATCGACATCTCCGCTGGGAGCCCGATCGATCCCGAGAACCGCGACCTGGTCGCAACGATCACCGAGGAGATCCGCTCACGGCTTGCGGCGGTCGCGCCGGATTACGGGTCGTACATTCGGGAGCGAACGATGATGCTTGCCGCATCGATCCATCTCCGGACGGTCATGACCACTGCCTTCGTCGAGCCGTCCATGGCCGCACTGCGCAAGGCTGCCCAGCACCTCGGCAACGCTACTCGCAACGACGATCGGGCCCTCCCGGCCACAGCTGACTACCAACTCGCACTTGCGGGATGCGGGCTCGAGGACCACCAAATCCAGCCCCGAGCGACGGTCGGCCGCCTCGCCAGGCTGTCGGTCAGAAAAGCCATCATCATCATCGTCATCTCACCGCTCGCGCTCTTCGGCCTCGTCGCCAACATCATCCCGATCCTCCTGATCCTCGCCGTCGGGGCCGTGATCAAGGAACCGGTGAGCAAGGGCACCGCGCGGGTCCTCGCTGGGATCGTCCTGTTCCCCATCTCGTGGGCCCTCTTGATCTCGTTCAACGACTTCGAGTACGTCTGGTTCACGGTGGTGCTGTTGTTCCTCGGAGTCATCCTCCTCGTCATCGCGGTCGGGCAGGTCTTCGACCTCTTCGAGGCTGCGACGGGCTGGTGGGCCGTCCGCAACCACCTCGGCCTGCTGCCGGAGCTGCGCGAGCTCCGATCGGAGGCAGAGGGCGAACTCGCCTCCCTGGTCGGCGAGCCGAACTGAGTCCGCACGCAGGTTGCCGGTGCTCCCACCGTTCGCGCACCCGAGCCACGGCGATAGCCTGACGCCTCGGAGGGACGGCCTTGGAACTCGGACTGACGACATTTGCAGAGACCATCTCGGTGAGCGGTGCCGGTGCCGTCGACCACCACGGCGAGCGCCTTCGACAGGTGGTCGAGGAGGCGATCCTCGCGGAGGAGGTCGGGCTCGACATCTACGCGATCGGCGAGCACCACCGCCCAGACTTCGCAGCCTCCGCCCCTGCCGTGGTCCTTGCCGCGATTGCGAGCAGGACCAGCCGAATCCGGCTGTCCCCAGCCGTGACAGTCCTGTCGTCTGACGATCCCGTGAGGGTGTACCAGCAGTTCGCCACCCTCGACCTTCTCTCGGAGGGGAGAGCGGAGCTCCTCGTGGGACGGGGCTCGTTCATCGAATCGTTCCCGCTCTTCGGTTACTCCCTCGACGACTACGAGGACCTCTTCGCGGAGAAGCTCGACTTGTTGCTCGCGATCCGTGACAGCGAGCGCGTGACATGGACCGGACGATTCCGGGCTCCCCTCGCGAACCAGGGCGTGTACCCGCGCTCATTCCAGGATCCGCTCCCGGTGTGGGTCGGTGTCGGTGGGACGCCCCAGTCCGTCGTCAGGGCAGGGATGCGCGGTCTGCCGGTCGCGTTGGCGATCATCGGCGGATCACCCGACCGCTTCGCCGTGCTCGCCGATCTTCATCGCCGTGCACTCCGGGAGGGAGGGCACGATCCTGCCAATGTGCCGCTCGCCGTGCACGCCCACGGCCACATCGCTCCGTCGGAGGAACAGGCCATCGAGGAGTTCTATCCGTCATATGCGACCGCGATGACACGCATCGGACGCGAGCGCGGATGGGGGCCGATGACCCGGGACCAGTTCGACGCAATGCGCAGTCCCGAGGGCTCCCTCCTCGTCGGAACCCCCGGGGACGTTGCAGCCAAGATCCTTCGATGGGAGAAGATCCTCGGCATCGAACGCTTCATGCTGCACGTCAGCGTCGGGACGATGGAGCACGAGCACGTCATGCGGTCCGTCGAACTCCTCGGCACCGAGGTCGCTCCCATCGTGAACGCGTCGATCCTCCAGGACTGAGGGCGCGCCGCCTCGGTGAACCACGGGCTGGCGTAGGGTTTCGTCATGCGAGCACTGACGTTCATCCTCATCGCCGCCGCTGCCCTCGTTGGATGCAGCTCCGATGACTCCCTTCCCCTCACCGAGACCATCGCGATCGATGGAACCGGCTACGTGATCGACTACCCGGAGGGCTGGCTCACGGCAGAGCGGGAGTCGTTCCTCGGCATCGGGGAGAACGAGGTGGACATCGGCCCTACCCCCGACCGAGTTCTCGTCGGACCCATCGTGACCATCGAGCATCAGGCGCCAGCCGATGTCGGCCTCGAAGGGGATGCCGGTGTCGATGGGTTCGTTGAGCTGAACTCGCGAATCTTCCGGTGGCCCGACGACTCGGCAACGTCCACTGTCGAGATCGACGGATCGCCTGCGACGATGGTCCGCTTCGCCGCGCCGAGCCAGCTTGAGCGGAACGTGGTCTTCGCCATGGGATCGATCGGTGAGCGATTCGTTCTCGTCACCCTCCAGGTAGGCACGGATCGAGACATCGAGGACTTCGTCCCGACCTTCGAGTCGATGCTCGAGAGCCTCCGACCCACCAACTGAACGGTTCTTGCGTAACTGGGTATTGACGACCGACATCCGGGGTACGGGTTCGCTTCGTAATCAATGCGTGGGACAAGCCGCTCCCACGCGAACGAAAGGAAGCATCCATGAGGAGAACCCTCCTTACGCTTGCAGCTCTGTTCGTCATGTTCGCCGTGCTGACACCAGCCGCGAATGCCGACGACGCCATGCCACCCGGAGATCAGGTAGCAGCGGTGGATCAGAGCCAAGGGCTTTGGTACTTGAGGAACGATGATGGCTCGGCTACGTCGTTCTATTTCGGGGATCCGGGCGACATCCCGATCTTCGGTGACTGGAACGGCGACAGCGAGATGACGCCTGGCGTCTATCGCCAGAGCGATGGGCGCATCTACCTGCGCAACTCGAACACGCAGGGAATCGCCGACCTGTTCTTCTTCTTCGGTAACCCGGACGATGTTCCGATCGCCGGTGACTGGGACGGTGACGGTGTCGACACGATCTCTGTGTTCCGACCCGCGACGAACGAGTTCTTCATCATCAACGAGCTCGGCGCCAACGGCGGCGGCCTCGGTGCAGCCGACTACAGCTTCACCTTCGGTGACGAGGGCGACATCCCACTCTCGGGTGACTGGGATGGTGACGGTGTCGACGGCATCGCCATGTACCGCGCCTCCACCGGTGAGTTCTTCTGGCGCAACGCGCTGTCGACGGGCGCCGCGGACGGCTCCCGCTACTTCGGCGATATCGGCGACAACCCGATCGCAGGCGACTGGGACGGCGATGGCGACGACGAGTTCGGTACGCAGCGAGGTTCCACCTGGTACCTCGAGGGCGTTGCGGGCTCGTTCGAGTTCGGCGAGGCGGGCTGGTTCCCGGTTGCCGGGTTCTTCATGTCCCAGGTCAACACAGGCCGCTTGAACATCTATGAGACCGCACGTGCCGCCGGTGGATTCACCACCCTGTTGGCTGCGGTCGACGCAGCGGGCCTCGACGGTGCCCTGAAGGGCCCCGGTCCGCTCACGGTGTTCGCACCGACCGACGACGCCTTTGCGGCGCTGCCCGATGGCACGGTCGAGGCACTCCTCGCGGACATCCCACTGTTGACCCGCATCCTGCAGTACCACGTTGCAGCAGGTGAGGTCGACTCAGGCGCAGTCGTCGGTCTCGACGGCTCCTACGCACAGACGATCGGCGGCGAGCTGGTCTGGGTCACGGTCGAGGACGGCAAGGTCATCCTCAACACCGACTCGGACAAGGCCGAGGTCATCGTCGTGGACATCCAGGCATCGAACGGCATCATCCACGTGATCGACACCGTTCTCGTACCGAAGGACATTCCGACGGTCGCCGCTGAGGCTGGTCTCACGACGCTGCTCGCAGCGCTCGAGGCCGGCGGACTCGACGAGGCAGTTGCCGGCCCGAACGGCCCGTTCACGGTGTTCGCACCCACGAACGACGCCTTTGCGGCACTCGGTGGCACGCTCACCGATCTCCTCCAGCCTGAGAACCTGGCTGACCTGCAGCGCATCCTCACGTATCACGTCGCAAGCGGTGTGGCTACGGCGGAGGACGTGATCGGGCTCGACGGTTGGTACATCGAGACCCTCGGTGGTGAGATCGTCTGGATCGAGGTCGTGGGTGGCAAGGTCATCCTCAACGGCGTGGCCGAGGTGCTCGTCACCGACGTGAAGACCTCCAACGGAATCGTGCATGTCATCGACACCGTCCTGGTGCCGAAGGACATCGTCGAGACCGCGGTTGATGCGGGCTTCAGCACGCTCGCCTTCGCACTCACTGAGGCAGGCCTCGTGGACGCCGTGTCGGCGCCGAACGGCCCGTTCACAGTGTTCGCACCGACGAACGCTGCGTTCGACGCCGTGGACGACGACCTGCTGGCTGCGGTTCTGGCCGATCCGTCCGGTCTGCTCACATCGGTGCTCACGTACCACGTGATCAGCGGTGCGGTGCTGTCAGGCGACGTCGTCGCACTGGCTCCCGGTGACACCCCGGCGACGCTTCAGGGCCAGACGATCGCAGTAGCGGACGATCTGACGCTGAATGCTCCCGGAGATGCCACGCTCGGCATCAACGGAGCAACGCTCGGACCGCTCGACATCAAAACGTCGAACGGCGTGATCCACGTCATCGACAGGGTTCTGGTACCTGCTCTGTAGGTCGAATCCCGATAACACGCGCGAGGGGCGCCGGCCATGCGGTCGGCGCCCCTTGCGCGTTCGTAACAGGGCGACCACGCCCCTCCAGGATGACGCGGCCGATTCGTAGCCTCGACGTCGAACCGTGGCGTGCACGGAGTACGCAAAGGTCGATCGTGCGTGGCATCATGTGGGCGAGCACACCCGGGAGGAAGCCATGACCGAGTACGAGACGCCCGTCCCTCACAACCCCCGAGACGTGTCGTCGGAGGATCGTGGTTGGGCTGCAGCAGCCCACCTCCTGCCGTTCATCGGTTTGTCGTTCATCGGGCCCCTCGTCATATGGCTCATCAAGCGCGACGAGTCCCCGTACGTGGAGGGGCATGCTCGTGAGGCGCTCAACTTCCAGATCTCGCTGATCATCTACGGCATCGTCTCGTTGATCCTGATCATCGTCCTGATCGGGATCCTCCTGTTGATCGCTCTGGCACTGTTCGCGCTCATCTTCATGATCATCGCGGGGGTCAAGGGGGCAACGGGCGAGCCATATCGGTACCCGCTGACGATCCGCTTCATCGGAGAACCTACCTGATCCGCGGTCCGTCGACACGGACGGGCACCGATCGGAGCCCACGGAAGAAGAACCCCGGGTTCGACACGAGATCGGTGATCGCGCCGACCAGATCATCCTGTGCCTTCTATACCCCGGTAGGTATCATGCGGTCATGGATCTTCCAACCGAGGACAGGGATGAGATCATCAAGCGGCTCCGGCGCGTCGAGGGCCAGATCCGTGGGATCCAGGCCATGATCGACGACGGCCGGGACTGCAACGAGGTACTGACCCAGTTCGCTGCCGCGCACAAGGCAATGTCGAAGGCAGGATTCCGCTTCTTCGCGGCGACAATGGAGCAGTGCCGCCTCCACCCGGAGCTCGCCGACGAGAAGGGCTACACCTCCGAACGCATGGAGCAGATGTTCCTCCGCCTCAGCTGACGAAGCGGACCGTCAGACTGCGACGAGCATGCCCGGATACCTGAAGAGATCGTCGTCCACGACGGTGACGTCGAAGCCCGCCGCTTCCGCGAAGCCCGCAGCTATCGCTGCTCGGTAACCGCTCTGGCAGTGGATCGCGACCTTTCCCGACGCGAATGCCGTCGGGTCGGTGGCGAAGGCCGAGATGTGGACGGGAACGGCCCCGTCTATCACGCCATCGCGGTGTTCAACCGGATCTCGCACGTCGACGACGGAATCGAAGCCCTCGTGATCGAAAGCCGCGAACGACATCACCGCCGTTGTGGCGAGAGGGATGTCGATCATCTCCGCAAGGCGATCAGGGTCGATGCGTGCCACGACGTCGTCCCAGCCGATGCGATGAAGGTGGACACGGACCTCCTCGGTCTCGGAATCCGAGCCGACGAGGGCCAGCGGCGCTCCCCACGGGAGCGTCCAACCCATGTACACGGCGGCATCATTGGACAAGGGGAATGCGAGCGAGCCGGGAAGGTGACCCTCGGCATACTCGGCGAAGGGACGCACATCGACGATGATCGCTCCGTCCACCTCACCGAGTTCGGTGATGACCTGCAGCGGTGCCGAAGGTGGCGATCCCATGGGTTCGAGGTTGGCGGGTGCCATGTAGCGGTAGTACGAGGGAAACGCCTTGTAACCCATCATCTGGCTCATGGCGAACGCGTCGACGCTCGGCGCGATCAGTGCCGGGTTCCTGCGCCTCTCGAGACCGACCGTGCTCGTGGTGTCCGCGACATCTGAGGCCGAGCAGAAGGATCCCGTCCCGTGCGTCGGCGCCACCACCGAGGGGTCGGGGAGCTCATCGGCGATGCGGTGGGCGGACCGGTACTGGTGCCGGAGGAGCGCCTCAGTGTGTTCCGGTCCGAGCAGGTCGGAACGGCCGACCGCACCGACGAGGAGGGACCCTCCGGAGAATATCGCGACCGGGCCGTCGAGCGACTCGAGGACGTACGAGGTGTGGTTGAAGGTGTGACCAGGTGTGTGCATCGCCCGCAGGGCCCATGGTCCGACGGCGATCGCACCACCGTCGGCGAGCGGAGTGTGCGGATACGGGGCGCCCGTGTCGGCGGGGAGGACGTACTCGGCGCCGTGATGGTCGGCGAGTCGCTTGCCGCCGCTGACGTAGTCGTTGTGGATGTGGGTCTCGAACACGGCGACCAGGTCCGCATCGACCCCGTCGAGGACCGCGTCGAATCGATCGAGGTCGCGCTGGATGTCGATGGCAGCTGCTTCACCGTCGACCACGATGATGTACGAGTGGTCGCCGAGGCTCGCCGTCGAGATCTGGGCGATGTATGCCACTGTGTCGGACGTGGAGAAATCGATTCGCATCGGGAACGCCTTCGATTGGAACGACATCAGGGTACTATACCCCCCCGGGTATCCTGCAACCTCACTGGAGTCACAATGTTCGCCACGGCACCCAACACTATCCGCCATGTCCCCGCCCGCCAATGGGAGACATGGAGGGACGACAATGACGCCCTCGTGATCGATGTCCGTGAGCCGATCGAGTGGGTCACCGGCACGCTCGAGGGATCAGAACGGGTCTCCCTGATGTCCCTCCCCGAGGCGATCTCCGACCTCGACCGTGACAGGGCGATCCTCCTCGTGTGCGCAACGGGATCGCGCAGCACTACGGCCGCCGCGTGGCTCGCATCGATGGGGTTCACCAACGTCGCATCCCTTGGCGGAGGCGTCGTGGCCCTGGGGATGGGCTGATGTTCGGCTTCTCCCGGAAGGCGGTCGATGTCCGAACGGCCCTCGCGATGGCACAGAGCGACGGGTACACCATCGTCGACGTCCGAACCAAGGCGGAGCGCAGGGAGGGCCATCCACCGGGCTCGATCCATATCAGCCTGGAGTCCCTCCAGCAACGGATCCGCACGTTGGAGGGAAAGAAGGTGCTGGCTATCTGCCGGAGCGGCAACAGGTCGAACACGGCGGCGAGGTACCTCAACGCCAATGGCATCGAGACACTGAACGTCAAGGGAGGCATGCTGGCGTGGCACCGAGCGGGCCTCCCCGTGAAGAAAGGCTCATGACATGAACCCGAGAAGAGGCGCCCTGCTGATCGCACTCGCTGCGGCGGCCATCGCCGTTGCGGGATGTTCGGCATCGGACGCAACCCTCGAGACGGTCTCACCCGAGGCCGCCGCCGAGGTCATCGCAAGCACCCCGGACGTCGTCGTGCTCGACATACGCACCCCCGAGGAGTTCGCCGAAGGTTTCATCGAGGGGGCATCGAACATCGACTTCTACCGCAGCGACTTCGCGGGCCAGCTCGACGTGCTCGACAAGGATGCAACGTACGTCGTGTACTGCCGCTCGGACAACCGGTCGGGTCAGGCGATGGAGGTCTTTGCTGATCTCGGGTTCACGAACGTGACCGAGATCGATGGCGGCATCGTCAACTGGTACGAGAGCGGCCTGCCGATCGTTTCCCGCTGATGGATCAGGAGCACGGCATTCGGCCGGGAGGTCGCCCCGACCCTGACGGCTACGCTTTGAGGATGGCCGGAGGTACCGAGGGAGCGGACTACACGCGCAGGCTCGAGGCCGCCGAGAGCTCCCGGTGGAAGCGTCTGCTCAACGTCCGAGCACCGTACCGCTGGAACCTCGATCGTCTCGGTCTCGGGAGGACGCTCGACATCGGTTGTGGCATCGGACGCAACCTCGTGGACCTCGATCCCGGCAGCGTCGGAGTCGACCACAACGAGCAATCCGTTGCGGCGGCACGGTCACGGGGCTGTGATGCGATGACTCCCGATGAGTTCGCCGGAACGGACCCCGGCTCCTTCGACAGCCTGCTCTTTGCCCACGTGCTCGAACACATGCCCATCGTCGATGCGCAGGGACTCGTCGATCGATATCTCCCGTACCTCGGCACCGACGGGCGTGTGGTGATCATCGTGCCGCAGGAGGCCGGATTCCGATCCGACCCGACCCACGTCGATTTCGTCGGCGTTCCCGAGATCGAGGCGATCGCCGATTCTCTCGGCCTTTCCGTCGTCCGGTCGTACTCGTTCCCGTTCCCCAGGTCGCTCGGGCGATGGTTCCGCTACAACGAAACCGTCGTCATCGCCGAACGTCCCCGACATGGGGATGCTGGATTATGACGTCCTCAGGACCGAGACGATCCAGCCAGGGCGACCACCTCGCATGCACCGACCTCGAGGACTACGTCAGTGCTCGAACCACACCAAAGGGAGAACCCATGGAACACTCGGCCTACGGAATGAGCATCGACACGCCGCTCGACATGGATGAAGCCGATGCCGCCGTCCGCTCCGCGCTCGCCGAGGAGGGATTCGGCGTTCTCACGGAGATCGATGTCGCGGCGACGCTCAAGGCGAAGATCGGCGTCGACCGCCCGCCGTACCGGATTCTCGGTGCGTGTAACCCCGCACTCGCCCACAAGGCGCTCGAGCACGACGAGCAGATCGGTCTCCTCCTCCCGTGCAACGTCACCCTGTCGGCGACCGCAGAGGGCACAGTCGTGTCGATCGTCGACCCCACAGTGATGCTCGCCGTCGCGGGAGAGTCCGCCGAGATGGCACACCTCGCGCAGGATGCACGGGGCCGCCTCGAGCGCGCCCTCGCGACCCTCCCCACCGCTTCGTAACGAGGTCTAGCATCGGTCGTCCATGATCTTCTCCGACCGCACCATCAAACAGGCGATTGCGGACGGTCGCATCACGATCGATCCGTACGACGAGGCGATGGTGCAGCCATCGAGCGTGGATCTGCGTTGCGACCCGAATTTTCGCGTCTTTGAGAACCACAAGTACGCGCTGATCGACCCCAAGGCTCCCCAGGGAGACCTCACGACCGGTGTGACGGCGACCGAGAGTGACCCGTTCATCCTGCACCCCGGCGAGTTCGTCCTCGGATCGACGCTCGAGGTGATCGGCCTCACGGATGACGTCGTCGCCAGGCTGGAAGGGAAGTCGAGCCTCGGACGGCTCGGGCTCCTCATCCATTCGACGGCCGGGTTCATCGATCCGGGGTTCGTCGGCCAGGTGACCCTAGAGCTCTCCAACGTCGCGAACCTCCCGATCGCGATCTACCCGGGGATGAAGATCGGTCAGATCAGCTTCTACCAGATGACCACACCGGCCGATGTTCCGTATGGGTCGCCGCAGCTCGGTTCGAAGTACCAAGGACAGAGAGGTCCGACGGCATCGGCGATGCACCGCGACTTCGAAGGGACCAGCTGAGCCGAGACCGATTCAGCCTGCGGCGGGATCGCCTCAGTGCGCAGGGGCGGCGTCGATGGTCCGAGGCAGGCCGTCGACTGTTGCGGGACACCCGGCACAGCTGACATCGGCGGGCATCGACACGCCACGTTTGAGGTATCCGAGCGCAAGAGGCTGACACGAAGCGACCGACGTCACCTGACCGACCGTCTCACCATCGAGAACGAGATCATCACCGACCGTGACCTTGGCGCATGGGTGGAATCGGACCTGCACGAGTCTCCGTGGCGGGGCCGCGTCGCGGTAGTGGACCCTGGCGACGAACTCCTGGCCCGTGTAGCAGCCCTTCGTGAACGAAACGGTCTCACCGACCAGGCCGGTCATCGCCGGTGTCGTGCCCTCGGCGATGTCGCTGCCCATGCGGGGCCATCCGGCCCAGATCCTGAGGGACTCGAACGAATCGGCGTCGACCATGGGAACGTCGACGGGATCGGGGAGGTCGGGTCCGACGACATCGAGGCCCTCGACGTCGCCCCAGTTGACCCGCGCCACAACGGGAGCGTCAGCCTCGATCACAGAGGCGCCGGGACCGCGGTACGCGATCGCGTCCCAGGTGTCCTGCTCGAACGAGACATCCATACGGCCGAGGAATCCGTCGATCCGCTCACGGATGCGATCGCCCCATCCCACATCCGTATCGAGGATGACCGTCGACTCCCCGGCTCGGGTGATCCGCAGCAGTGCGACGATCTCGCTCTTCGGCTCGAGGAGGAAGGACCACGCAGAATCACCGACCGAAAGTCCCATGACATCCTGGGTGAGCTGTGACTGGAGATGGTCGCGCGCGTCATTGCCTTCCACGAGCACGACATCACGGGCGAACCGCGCCGCCTTGAGCATCTCCATTGCTCCAAGGCTAGGGACAAGGGACCGACCGCACGACGAACCCGCTATTTGGCCGAGAACTCCGTGCCGTCGGTCAGCCAGAGGTTGAGTTCGTCGCGGTCGGGGAGGTGCAGGGTCCCAGAGCGCACGAAGTAGGCGACATCGACGTAGTTGATGGCTGCAGGATCGTGTGTCGCCATCAGCACCGTCGTCCCGCGACCTGCGATGTCCTTGAGCATCTGGAGGATCCCCGCACCCGTCGTCGTGTCGAGTTCCCCCGTCGGCTCGTCCGCGAGGAGGTACTTCGGTTCGTGGACGAGGGCCCGAGCGATCGAGACCCGCTGCTGCTCCCCGCCTGACATCTCGTCAGGACGGTGGTCGATTCGCCGAAGCAGATCAACGGAATCGAGCGCCGCCTCGACCCTTCTCTTCGCGTCCGCGCCGCGTGCCCCGCTGAGCCGGAGGGACACATCGACGTTCTCGCGCGCCGACGCAAGCGTCAGCAGGCTCGCGGACTGGAAGACGAAGCCGAGCTTGGTCCGTCGCACGCGGGCGGCGCCGGCCTCTGAGAGCTGGTCTACGCGGTCTCCGTCGATCCACACCTCACCCTCATCCGGGCGCTGGAGGAGCCCCAGCATGTGGAGCTGGGACGTCTTCCCTGATCCCGACGGTCCGAACAGGGCCACGAACGTTCCCGCGGAGACCTCGAGGTCGACTCCAAGCGCACCGATCGCCCCGTTTGGATACCGCTTTGTGGCCTTGCGCAGCTCAAGACTCATCGTGACCACCTTCCGGCTCCAACAGCAGCCCCTCCGGCACGACCTTCACCCGAACACGGTCATCGATCCCCGCCTCGATCATGAGATCGCGCGGTAGCTGCACCATGCCACGGTTGTCGACCGCCACGAGCTCCGATGCCCCGCGCCTGGACTGAGTGGCAATCCGCCCGTCGGCGATGCGCACCACGCGATCGGTCCGTCGAGCGATTGCCACGTCGTGTGTGACGACGAGGACCGAGAGGCCCCCGTCGTGTGACAGCTGACGGAGCAACTCGAAGATCTCCAGCGATGTCTCCGTATCGAGCTCACCGGTGAGCTCGTCCGCGAGGAGGAGTTTCGGTCCCGGTGCGAGCGCCACGCACAGGGCGAGGCGTTGTTGCTCGCCACCGGAGAGGGTGTGGATGGGAGCGTGTGCCTTTCCACGGAGGCCCACGGCCTCGAGCAAGGACATGGCACGATCCTTGCGCTTTCGTCCGGAGATGCCTCCGAGGAGCATCGGGAGTTCGACGTTCTGGGCAGCCTTGAGGTATGGGAGGAGGTTCCGCGTGAAGTCCTGCCACACGAAGCCGACGTCACGTCGGTAGTAGCGGGTCAGGTCACGGGGACTGATGTCCGTCAGGTCGCGATCGACTACGGTCGCTCGTCCCGCGGAGGGCTTCTCGAACCCTGCGAGGATCGTCAAGAGCGTCGACTTTCCTGCACCGGATGCGCCGACGATGGAGATGAACTCTCCCTGTTCCATCGTCAGGTCGAGACCCTGGAGGGCGACGACCTCGAGGTTGCCCTGCTTGTGGATCTTGATGAGGTTGTGGCACTCGATGATCTTCGGCATCAGCGGTCCACCTCCCTGAGGACCTCGCTCATTCTGCGCACGGAGACACGACGTGTCGCCCACAGGACGGACGCGATGAGGAGGGTCGCGACGATCGCGATGTAGCCGGCGAGCTGCCATCTCGGCACTGCGAGAAGGATGGACGGCACGATTTCGTCGGCAGTCTCACCGAGCTGGAAGAACGGGAGCATGATCACGACGAGGAGGATGCCCCCGAGCACGCCGATCACCGCGCCAATGCCGATGACGACCAGCTGCTCGAGCGCGAACGTGATGCCGACGCTCGTCCGCTCGAAGCCGAGTGCCCTGAGGACGCCCATCTCCTTCGCACGACGTGACACGGCGAGCAGGACGTATCCGGTGACACCGGCGAGCGCGAGCACGACACCCGTTGCTGCACCGACGAAGAGGATCGCTACCAGACCCACCTGGACGGGCCGGCTCGAGAACGCGGCTTCTGCACCGCCGATGGTCCAAATCGCCTCGGGTTCATCAGTCATCTGGGAGGCAACCACGCGGATGACGGCGTCGGGGTCGTCGGTCGATGCCCACAGCTCTTCCGGGCCTTCGACACGGGAGATGGCCCCTGACAGGGACCACGATGCCGCCCCGTTCGCCCAGGCATTGTATGCATCGAGATCGATGACCATGACCCCTTCGAGCCGAGGATCCGACGCGGTCGGGACCTGCTCGACCAAGCCGACCATCTCGCCCGTGATGAGCTCGGTTCCGATCGAGTAACTCGAAACCGACCCCGGCGTGAGGCCCGCCGTCGCAGCTGCGTCCCGATCGAGGAGCACCTTGATGTCGGCGGGGATCCGCCACATCTGGGGGATATCCGTCGTGGACCGCGTCTGGAGTGGTGGGAGGGACCACCTCGTCACCTCTCCGGTCCGCCACAGCGGATCGGCTTCGATCTCGGTTTGGGTCGGCGGAGCGGTTCCCTCGGGAAGGTCCTCGTAGCGGGCCAGAGCAGCCTCCGACGCATCAGCTTCACGGTCGACGAAGAGTTGATTCACGGCCGTCATCTCCGTCGTGTCGAGGATGACCCGGCCAGATGGGCCGACAGCGGTGAGGTCCGTGAGGAGCAGGGTGTCGCCGTCGATCACCACCCCGGTGGTGGCATTCGAGAGTTCCACCCACATGGCCGTCATCGAAAGCGGTGGGCGCGGAGGCTGGAAGTAGGTGGTGTTCCTCGCCGTGGCGAGGTCGATGGTCACGTTCGTCCATGCGGTGTCCACGAAATCGGCATCCGCAGCCATCGTCCACACACGGGTGTCGGCATCGATCACCCTGACGAGGAGGCGGTGTTCGGTGCCTGCCGCTCGATCACCCGACGTCCCCTCGGCGAGTGTGGGTGGGAACACGACACCTTCAACCTCGATCGTCGTCGCATCTTCAGGAATCTCGACACCGACGTCGGGGGGACCATCGGGTCGCAGGAGCGAGAAGACCTCCTCCGGTGTCGCGGCTCCGTAGTCGCTCCGCCAGGTCACGACCCTGGCGAACTCGTCCGGTCGCACGGCAAGCGCCTCGGCACGCCGTCCTGACTGGCGGGGAGCGCCATCCGTTCTCAGCACGGGAGTGCCGAGGGACCCTTCGGGTGCGATGGCATACCCGGCGTCCTGGCCGACGACCCTGACGTCGGCGCCTGCAGCGAAGGCTGCCCTGTCCGCGTAGGACTGCTCGAGGGTCGCCGCATAGGTCAGGGCGAACGCGCCGAGGCCCGTCGTGACCCACACCAGCAGAGCAAGGCGCCCGTATGGCACCGGGTTCCGTCCGAGGTGCCAACCGGTCAGGGCAACCGACAGGTTGCGAGGCTTCGTGAACAGCCATCCGACCAGCCTCAGCACATAGGGGAACACCCTCAGCAGGATCAGCGCACCGGTGAACAGCAGGAGCGCAGGGAAGATCACGGCGAGGGGGTCGAGGGTCGCCTCGTCGCCCGACTGGTTGATGAAGCCCCGCAACCTCAGCTGGATGAGGAGAACGAGGGACAGAGCGATCGCAAAGAGATCGATGTTGTACTTCTGCCAGATCGACTTCGTTCCCGGTCGAGCGGCGAGCGAGCGCAACGCGAGCACTCCTCGACGGGCGTACGGCAAAATCGTCACGCCCATCGCGACGAAGGTGATCGCACCGCCCGCGACCATGAAGGGAACGATCGAGCGGATCTGGGACACCTCGAGTGCTCCGCCGCCCGTCAGCGTCGTGAGGGGTGGAATCCTTCCCGTCAGCCCCACGAGGAACCTCGCCACGAAAGGCGCGACGAGCGCGGCGATCGCAGCGATGACGAGGGATTGGCCGAGATGGATGCCCGTCGTCTGCCATGCCGACGCACCCCGGGACTTGAGAAGAGCGATCTCAGGCCCCTCCCGCTCGACAGTGAGCGCGGACGTATAGACGAGGAAGTAGACGGCTCCACCAACGACGAGGGCGAGCATCGCGAGGATTGGGCCGCCGATGATGACAGACCGGGTCGTGAACTCGGTGAGGAGAGACGTGATGAAGGTCGTCGCTGGGATCGAACCTCCGCTGTCACGCGCCAGCTGGGCGCGGAACTGCACGAGCCTGCCCTGGAGGTCGTTCACGTCCTGCAGCTCGACCGTCGGCTTGTCGAGCGGCATACGCCATCGCTGGGTGGCTGCTGTCTGGGGTAGGCCCCGCTCCGTCCTGAGCCAGGGATCCTCGGCGGCGGCCGGGTTGGATGCGAGCCACTGGTTGAACACGGTGTCATCCCAGTAGATCATCCGGTCCGGGTCGTCGACTCCCCACACGGCGGCGGTCCTGGAGGCCGGGGTGACGATTGCGGCGACCTCGACGTACTCGAAGACCTCGGGGAGCCCCGAGAACGGCTTGATGAAGAACGCGTCTCCGATGCCCGCGCCGGTCAGCTCCGCGACACCCAGCCCGATCATGATCTCGATGGGTTCGTACGCATTCGGGTCGACCGATCCGTCGTCGGAAAACGCGCCGTCGACCACCTCGAGGAGGTCAGGGAGGTCTGGCGACGTGAAGAGGCGGACCTGGAGTGCCTCCTGCGGCGGAGTCGGGTACGGAGGTCTTTCGAACTCCTCGGGATCCGTGACGCCACCCGTGTCCACATTCTCGAGATCCTCGAACTCGTCGCACGCACTCGGGACCTCCGTTGGTGTGGTCGATGCCAGCACCGCGCAGTACTGAAGTCGCCACGCATCGGCAAGAGCGATGAAGTCCACGAAGGCATCGGGTCCGGAAGGAATGACGGCGAACTCACGAGTCTGGGTCCGCTCCTCCACCGTCGGGTACCACGGTTGGAGCCACGCCTGTTGGGCGTCGTCAACGACGGTGCGGTTGAACTCGGCGGATCCCGCATCGTATGCGTTGAAGGTCGCGAACGCGCTGACGTCCGTCTCTTCCTGGAGCGCGTTGTCGATCGAGAACTTGAGATCGACGGCCTGAACGGACGCCTCATAGAGCGGCACGACCACGAGAAGGGCGATCACCAGGGTTGCCCCGAGCAGGGATCCCAACAGGATCCCCTTCTTCGCCCAGACGCGCCGTGCCACGAGTCCGAGATACGTAGCAATTCTCATGTGTCGAGTCCCTGTGCCTCCGGAACCGCCATCACCATAGGCATTTCAGCCAATGTGTGTGCGCCGTGGAACGGCTGAACTCGGGTGCGGATGTGTCAGCCGCGTAGCCCGGGAAGGGAGAGCCGTTCGGCGTGGTGGCACGCCACACGCCGGTCGCCGGTCGACATGAGGGGTGGCGCCACGTCGCCGCACACATCCGTTGCGTGTGAGCACCGGTCCACGAAGACGCACCGCGAATGGTCGATGTCGACCAGGCGAGGCGCCTCGCCCGGGATGCAGCGAAGACGCCCGGGCGTGACGCCGGGAATCGATCCGATGAGACCTGACGTGTAGGGGTGGTGCGGATGGTGGTAGGTGCCCGTCGCTGAGTCCTCCTCGACGATCTCACCTCCGTACAGGACCGCCACCCGATCGGCCAGCGACGCGACGGCGGCGAGATCGTGTGTGACGATCACCATGGCCATGTTCCGCTTGGCCTGCATGTCCTTGATGAGATCCATGATCGACGCGGCCACCGGCGGATCGAGACCGTTGAGCGGCTCATCTGCGATCAGCAGCCTTGGCGCCTTCGTCAGGGCCGCGGCGAGCATCGCCCGCTGCGCCATGCCACGCGACATCTCGTGGCTGTAGGCGTTGAACAGGCGGCGCGACTTCGGGAGGCGCACCTCACCGAGGGCATCGAACACCCTCTCTTCGATCTCCTCGCTCGTGAGTTGGGAGTGGTAGGCCAGTGCCTCTCCAGACTGCTCGCCGATGACGAGGGTCGGTGTCCACGAGCCGATCGGATTCTGGAACACGAAGCCGACCTCGGTGCCGATCAGGCGTGCGAACTCGTCGTCGCCGTATTCGGCGACCACGGTTCCCGACAGTCCGGCCATCTTGCGTTCTTTGCGGGACCGTTTCCGTTCGGGGTCCGGGAGGACTCCTCCGGGCCTGAAAGCGTGACCCGCGTAGCGGACCTCTCCGCCGATGACCCGCGCACCGGGGGCCAGTAGCCCGAAGCCACCCATCAGAGCGAGGGACTTGCCGCTGGCGGACTCACCGATGAGGGCGAGGACCTCACCTTCACCCACGGAGAAGGACACGCCGGGGATCACCTCGACCCATCCCGCGGCGAGCTGCTCGCCGCCCTCGGTGACCGGGCCCGGAACATCCCTCACTGCGCGATCCGCGTCGAAGACCGCTACCCGGAGGTCGTTCGCCTCAAAGAGTGACGGGGGCACTGATCACCCTCTCCTCGTTGGACGTGTATCCGGCAACGGCTCCGCCCGCAACGACGAGGGCAACACCCACCCACGTCAGCGGACCGGGAACCTCGGCGAGGAACACTGCTGCCCACACCACCGCGGATGCCGGTTCAAGGTACATGATGACACTCACAGCCGCGAGCGGGAGGGCTTGCATCGCGTCCCAATAGACATAGCCCGCGAGACCGGTGAAGAGCGCACCGAGGACTATGAAGCTGACCCAGTACTCGCGGTACTCCGTGACGGCGCTGACCGTTGCCGGTGCGAGGATGAGCGAGGCCACCGTCAATTCGCCGATCGCCATCGTGAGGCCTCCGAGACGCTTTGCGACCGGCTTTCCGACCAACAGCAGGGCCGCGAGGAACGCGGCCGATGCGACGGCCATCACCAGGCCGCGGGTCGTGACTGCACCCCCGTCGGTCGCACTCCAAGGCTGGACGACGAGAATCGTGCCCGCCATCGCCACCGAGAGCGCCAACCACAGGCGGCCTGAAACGGATTCGCCAAGCAGGGGGCCCGCGAGGATCGATGCGACGATCGGACCGACGTAGAGCACGGCGAGCGCGACCGCCACGGATGCATGCTTGATGGACTCGAAGAAGGTGACCCAGTGGAGGGCGAGCAGCGCACCTGAGAGGGCGAGACGCCGCAGTCGACCGCTCGGCCACACCAGCCTGCGCGTCGCTGCGGCCGCTGCGATCAGAGCAATGGCGCCGAATGTCACCCGAGCGCCCACGAGGGCTGTCGACGGGACGTCGTTGCGAACGAAGAGCGGGATCGCACCCCATGCCACTGCGAGGATCGCGAGCGAGACGGCTGCGACTACAGGCGACCGAGACCACATCCTCACGAGGCTAGGACGGTGGACGGGCGTCGAGTAGTGAGCGTGCCCTCAGTCGGGGAAGATCGCGTCGAGCGAGCGCGCCCACGTGTAGGTGATGGACGCGTCGACCACGTGACCGCGCTCGAGTGACCACATGGTCCACTCGGCGCACCGGGCGATAGCCCACATCGCGATCCTTACGGGGTCGACTCCCAGCATGCCGGCGAGCGTCGAGGTGTCGCTCTCGATCACGGCATGTGCGGGAGGCTCGCAGACACCGCCACGATCCTGAACGAGCATCGGGACCGGGTCGAAGGCGGGATCGCCCACGATCGGCTTCGGATCGATCACGAGCCAGGGCTCGCGTCGCGCCGTCAGGACGTTGCCGGGATGGAAGTCCTGGTGGAGCAACACATCGTCACCCTCACCGGTATGTGGAAGGGTCTGGAGCAGATCCACCCCACGCTCGATCGGGGACGTCACCCACGGTGCGGGGATCGTCAGGAGGCGCCTCATCGTCACCCCGGCCCAGCCGGTCGTGAGCAGGGCCAGCGATCCGAACTCCGTCCCCGCAATCGGGCGCCACAACCTACGCATGAGACCTGCCGCCACCTCGAGCCTCACCGCCCGGTCCTCGAGTGCCCACAGCGAATCACCGGGCTCGCACCGTTCCACCAGCATCTCGTACGTGTCTGGCTGCGATTCGAACAGACGGACCGCGCCGTCACCGTCGTAGCGGGCCAGTGCATCGGCCTCCCCGATCGCCTCTGGGTGGGGGAACGTGCACTTGTAGACGACGTGGCGCCCATCGGCAGTTCTCGCCGGCGCGACCCACGATGTCGCGCCTCCCGGTTCGAAGGGTTCCCCGATCGAGATGCCCCACCGCACCTCGGCGGCTGCCACGATCGATGGGAGGCGCACCAGCCACTCCGAGGCATCCTGTTCAGACGAACGCGAGAGTCCCTCCGCGAGGTAACCGGGGATGATCACAGGACGATCACGGGGATCCATCTACGCGGCCGCGACGGGTCGGTCGAGTCTGGTGGGTCGGCTGGCGCCATCGGACGATGCGCTCACATCGGGGCTTCGGCGCGTCCCATGTCGGCGAAGAGCGTGAACTCGGGAAGGAACGTCATGTCCACCTTCCCCACACCGCCCTGCCGGTGCTTTGCGATGACGACCTCGGCGACGCCCTTGGACTCGACCTTCTCGGGGTAGTAGTACTCGTCCCGGTAGATGAACATGACGACGTCTGCGTCCTGTTCCACGGCCCCGGATTCACGCAGGTCCCCAAGACGTGGCCGCTTGTCCTCACGGGCCTCGACCGCACGGTTGAGCTGGGAGAGGGCAATGACGGGGACATGGAGCTCGCGGGCGAGGTTCTTCAACGAGCGGGAGATCATCGCAATCTCCTGCTGACGGTTCTCCTGACCTGACCCGTTCATGAGCTGGAGGTAGTCGATCACGACGAGGTCGAGGCCCGGGCGGCGTCGCAGTCTGCGGCACTTCGCACGAATCTCCGTGACCGTCATGCCAGGCGAGTCGTCGACGTAGATGTTCTGCTTGTAGAGGGCGCTCGCCGCGTTCGACAACTTGGTGAAGTCGGCTTCGTTCAGTTTCCCCGTCCTGAGCCGTTGGGAATCGATCCGCCCCTTTGCGCACAGCATCCGGGTCACGAGCTCCTCGCGGCTCATCTCCATCGAGAAGATCGCCACCGTATTGCCCTGCAGCGCGACGTTCTGGGCCATGTTCAGGGCAAGGGACGTCTTCCCCATGCCGGGACGGGCTGCCACCACGATCAGGTTCGTCGGATGCAACCCGGCGAGCTTGCGGTCGAGGTCTCGGAAACCGGTCGACACACCGGTGATCTCGCTTCCGTTCCGTTGGAGTGCCTCGGCCTGTTCGATCGCGGGACCGAGGAGATCGTCGATGACCTGGAGGCCGTCACCGACCTGCTTCTCTGCAACCGCGAACACGGCCTGCTCTGCCCTGTCGACGACGTCGGCGATGGGTTCCGACGTGGTCGAGGCGATCACGCCGATGTCGCCTCCCACCTTCATGAGGCGGCGGCGCAAGGCGTGCTCCTCGACGATGCCCGCGTAGTACTCGACATTGCTCGTCGAGGGGACCGAGTCGATGAGGTTCGTGAGGAACGCGATGCCCCCCATACGGTCGAGCGATCCATCACGCCGCAGACCCTCGGCGACCGTCACGGCGTCGATCGGCTCGTTCGCGTCGAAGAGCGTCTGGATGACGTCGAAGATCTTCTGATGGGCGGGCTTGTAGAAGTCCTCCGCGTGGAGCAGCTCCAACGCGGCGTTCGCAGCGTCCGCTGACAACAGGACCGCACCGAGAACCGACTCCTCGGCATCGAGACTGTGCGGCGGGACCCGCGGGGAACGGTTCGTCTGTGTTTCGATGACAGCGGTCACCGGTCCTCCTCGGTTGGCCTGGGATGCACCACCACGATCATGCACCGGCTGTATGACACGAATCGGGGCTTCGGCGTCGCCGTGGCGAGCATACGGTTGCGGCCGAGGTGTCCAACCTGCCTCGGGGCACCCGTTTTTCGCGCCCGAGGATGTTTGTCGCGATCCGGCAACGAGCCACGCCTCCCTGGCGTCACCGCGCCAAATCTCGCCGTCGCGGACGGCGCCGAGTGGCGTCTCCGTCGCAGGTACGAGAGAGGGCGCCCGCGATGGGCGCCCTCTCCGCTCGACTGGCGTGCCCACCTATGCGGGGATGACGTCCAATACGACCGCCACCGATACCTCGGGGTGCGGCGTGAGGTTGATCTCGTGCAGGCCGATCTCCTTGATCGGCTGCGCGATGTCGACGATCTTGCGATCGATGTCGATGCCGGTGAACTTCACGATCGCCGCCGCGACGTCCGCCGCACCGATCGATCCGAACAGGTTGCCGGAGTCGCCCGCCCTGGCCGCGACCACGACCCTCGTCCCGGCAAGGGACTCGGCGAGCTGCTGGGCCGACTCGAGTGCACGACGCTCGGACTCCTCGCGGGCAACCCGCATGGAATCCGCCTGCTTGAGTGCGCCGTCCGACGCCTTCACTGCCAGCTTCCTTGGAACGAGGTAGTTCCTGGCATAGCCGTCGGATACTTCGACAACGTCTCCCTTGACGCCCAGGGTCTCGACGGGCTGGGTGAGGATGACCTTCATCGTCAGATCCTCGTCGACGTGTAGGGGAGGAGGGCCATCTCTCGGGCGTTCTTGATCGCGGTGGCGACCTCCCGCTGGCGCCTCGGGCTCAACCCCGTCATCCGCCGTGATCGGATCTTGCCCCGGTCCGACATGAACTTGCGGAGCAGGGCGACGTCCTTGTAGTCGACGACCTCGTCGTCCTTGAAGGTGTAGAGGACCCGCTTCCTCTTCCGGGGATCGGTGTCGGGGCGACGTCGTTTCTGACGTGATGAATTCGGCTTCTGGGCCATGGTGTTCTCCTTGGAATACGTGCGGTTAGAAGGGGGCTTCGTCAGGACCGAAGTCGTCTCGGGCCACGGGTGCCGGCGCGGCCGAGCCGCCGCCGTAGCTGTCGTTGCCGTCACCGGAGCGAGGAGTACGGGTCACGTTCGCGGTCGCCCATCGCAGGGAAGGGCCGATCTCCTGGATGTCGATCTCGACGACGGATCGCTTCTCGCCCTCGTTCGTCTCCCAGTTCCGCTGCTTGAGGCGACCGGTGATCATCACCCTCGTCCCCTTCGTCAGGGACTCTGCGACGTTCTCGGCGTAGTCGCGCCACACCGTTCCACCGAAGAAGCCGGACTCCTCCTGCCAGTTGCCGTCCCGGTCCTGGTACCGACGGCTCACGGCGATGCGGATTCGGGCCATTGCGACACCGGATGCGGTGAACCGGAGCTCGGGATCTTCAACCAGGTTGCCTACGAGGGTCACGCTGTTACTCATTGCATCTCTCTCCTGTCGACCTACCCACCAGTGTGAGGGGTCCGTGTGACACGTTCTAGACCTTTGCCGTCGTCCGTACGATCTTGTGGCGAACCACCGCATCGAAGAGTGACAGCGAGCGGTCGAGGACCTGCTGGAGTTCCACGGACCCGTCGAACGTGATGACGGAGTAGTAGCCCTCGTTCATGTGGTCGATCTCATAGGCGAAGCGTCGCTTCCCCCAGAAGTCGGTTCCCGTGACCTTGCCTTCCCTGTCCGAGATCGCCTTCTCGATCTGGGCGACCTCCTTGCGGACGTCGGGTTCGGCCATGTCGTATCGATGGATGACCATCAGCTCATAGGAGCGCATCTGAAGTTTCCTCCTTCGGACATCCGCTGGAGCGGAAGGCCCCCGCGTGTGGCGGGAGCAGGATGGCGTGCCGTTGGGCACCGCGACTCCTTGGGGGAGCCGACTCGGTCCCGGAAGTGTAGCGGACCGGACCCACTTCCTCCCTCCGCAGTCGACGCAACACGCGTCACAGGAGGTCGATCCGATTCTCCTCTCAGAGTCGGGGTCCGTCTGCGAACGGTTCGTGCGAACACCTCCCGCCGGATCAGCGAGTGCGGATCCGCCACGCCCGCGAGCCGAGTGCGAGGGCGATGAGTGGCATGCAATGCCAAGTACCGAGAGCGGCATCGGGTGCCGACCTGTTGGCTGGCTTGATGCGGTGCAGATGCAACAGGTAGGTTGGGGGTCGGCCCAGCGCCGGACACACATGCACACCCACCGTGGGATCGAGAGGTCGATGGCCGACAAGAAGCACCGGATCTACACGACGAGCGTGGGCAGCGTCTACCCCCACTACGTGACGAAGGCTGAGCGCAAGGGACGCACGAAGGAAGAGGTCAACGAGATCCTTCGGTGGCTGACGGGGTATGACCAGCCCGCATTGGAGGCACAACTCGAGAGCGGAACGGACTTCGAGACCTTCTTTACGGACGCGCCTGCCCTCAATCCGGCGCGCCGTTCGATCACGGGCGTGATCTGCGGTGTGCGAGTGGAGGACATCGAGGAACCGGTCATGCAGGAGATCCGGTACGCGGACAAGCTGATCGATGAGCTGGCCAGGGGCAAGGCGATGGAGAAGATCCTCCGCGAGGTTTGACACCCCTGCCATCAGGCTCTCGCTGCCGTTCGTACCGGACAGGGGGTGAGGGGGTCGCTCGCTCTCACGCGACTCCGCCGGAGCGCTCCGATCCTCGGATGACTACTGGTCGCCCTTCCAGGCCTTCTTTCGTTCCTTCATCTCTGCGCGCTCGGCATCGGAGGAGACCTCGGAGATGTTCGGCCAGTCGGGGAGGGACTCGTCCCATCCGTCGGGGGTGATCGCGAACTGGCGGGCGAGGACCGCGGCATAGACCTTCGCCTTGTACTCACCGAAGCCGGGGATCAGCTGGATCCGATCGAGGAGCTCGGCCCCCGACGACACACCGTTCCACAACCTCGAGACATCGCCGTCGTATGTCTCGACGAGGTACGTCGCAACGGCCTGGACCCGTTTCGCCATGTTGGCAGGGAACCGGTGCAGCGCAGGCTGTTCCCTGAACACCGCCTCGAGCTGGTCGGGATCGACGCTCGCGATCGTCCTGGCGTCGAGGGTGGTACCCAGCCGCTGCTGGAGCACCGCAGGCCCGGCGAAGGCCTTCTCGACGGGGACCTGCTGGTACAGCGTCATGCCCACGATGAGGGCGAAGTGGTTGTCGGCGAGCAGCTCGTTGGCTTCTGGTGCGTCGGTGAAGTGGATCTCTGCCATGGAGGCACGGTAGCAAGGCCCGACGTGCCCGCCTACATGAAAGAGCGCGACTCGGATCGTCAGTCCGAGTAGATGATCCTGGTCGACGCGTCGATCCAGTCGAGCGCACCGGGTCGTGCCTCGATCGCATATCGGTAGTCGGGATCACCTTCCGGCGAGTACGTCGGGCACGGGTCGTCGGTGCACGGGACCATCGATGCACGCCCTGCGTAGGAACCGTCCTCGAGGAACCAGACGATGTCGAGCGGAATGAGGGTGTCCTTCATCCAGAATCCGCCGTCGGCCTCGTGGCGCCAGTAGAAGAGCATCCCGTCGAGGTTGCCGAGGTCGGTCACGCCCATGAGGCCTCGTGCGCGAAGTGCGGGTGAGTCCGCGATGGCGAGCAGCAGCGTCCTGTCACCCACGACCACCATGGCGGTGTCGCTATCCGCGAGCTCCGCGGGTATGTCGAGGGTCTCCATGGCGGCGTCGGGCGACGTACCCGTCGTGGACATCAACGCATCGGGCAGGTCGGCTGTCGTCGAACAGGCTGTCGCGGTGAGCACGATGGCGAGCAGCAGCGGGATCCTCATCGGAGGGAACCTATCGACGACTCCCGGGTACCGCTGCGGTGCTGGCTCCGTGGATTCTCCGTACGCCCGGCGAGGCGTGGGGGATAATTGTGGTGAGGATGCATCTCCCGAGGAGGTAGCGATGGATGCCAAGTGGGCCGACCTTTCCGATGACATCGGCCCGGAGAAGATCATCTATATGCGCGATGCGGCCGCAGGGCTCGAGGCGATCCTCGTGGTCGACAACACGGCGGCCGGCCCTGCGATCGGTGGGATACGCATGGCCCCCGACATCTCGGTTGAGGAGGTGTTCCGACTCGCCAGGGCGATGACGTTCAAGAACGCCGCCGCGGGCCTGCGCCACGGTGGCGCAAAGAGTGGGGTCATCGCCGATCCCGGTCTGCCCGACGACGCCAAGGAGCGACTCGTCCGCGCCCTGGCCAACGCGATGCGCGACATCACCGACTACATCCCCGGCCCTGACATGGGTCTGACCGAGGCCAACATGGCCCAGATCCACGATGAGATCGGGCGGGTCGTCGGACTGCCACCGTCCATGGGGGGAATCCCCCTCGACACACTCGGCGCAACCGGCTTCGGCGTCGCGGTCGCCACCGAGGTCGCCGAGGAGATGAGCGCAGTGACACTGGACGGTGCGAGGGCCGTCGTCCAGGGCTTCGGTGCGGTGGGTATCCACGCCGCCAGATTCCTCGCCGAGCGGGGAGCGGTGATCGTCGGCGTGTCCGACAGCAGGGGCGCCATCGTCGATCCCGACGGCTTCAACCTCGAGAAACTGACGGCATTCAAGGTGGAGGGCAACCATGTCGGTGAGTTCCCGGACGGCCAGGCCGTGGGCGCCGCGGACCTCGTTGGCCTCGACTGTGAGATCTGGGTACCCGCTGCACGGCCGGACGTGTTCACCGCCGACAACGCAGGCAACGTGAAGGCCAAGGTGATCGCCGAGGGTGCGAACATCCCCGCAACCGCCGAGGCGGAGGCGATCTTCCACGAACGCGGCGTCCTCGTACTGCCCGACTTCATCGCGAACGCCGGCGGAGTCATCTGCGGTGCCGTGGAGTACGCCGGCGGCACCGCGAGCCAGGCGTTCGAGACGATCGAGGAGAAGATCCGCGCCAACACCCGCGAGGTCCTCGAACAATCCGCCGCTGAGGGGATCACACCGCGTGCTGCAGCGACACGAATGGCGCGAGACAGGGTCGTCGAGATGAACGGGTACCGACGCCGGTTCTGACCAGTCCCACAGATGCAGCCACGAACCGACGACGGGTGACCGGTTGCGGGCCGGGGTACGGACCGGGATCTGTCGGACTAGGGTCGCGCCATGACGTCGAAGGTCGTGGCATACGTCGCGGTGAGCCTGGATGGGTTCATCGCGCATGAGGACGGAAGCGTCGGATTCCTCGAGAAGTTCGGAACCGACGAGTACGACTTCCACGGTTTCCTCGACACCATCGGCGCCGTCGTCCTCGGCGCGACCACCTACGAGCAGGTCCTCGGCTGGGGCTGGCCGTACGGTGAGCTTCCCGGTGTCGTGCTCACGTCGCGGGACCTCCCGGCCGCGGAGGGTGCGAACATCGACTTCTCCAGCGCCCCCACCGCCGACGCCATCCGGTCACTCGCCGCGTCGACGGACAAACGCGTTTGGGTGGTAGGGGGTGGTGTGGTGATCACCGATGGCATCAACGGCGGAGCGATCGACACGCTCGAGCTCTACGTCATGCCGACGGTGCTCGGATCGGGTATCCCCCTGTTCACGAACGCGATCGACGCGCCGCTCGACCTCGTGGAGGCGACTTCCTTCAGCAACGGTGCGGTCAAGCTCGAGTACAGGATCCGGCTGGACACCAGCACCTGAGGCGAGGCGACGGGCTCAGGATTCGACGGTGATCGTCCCCGTCATTGCGGGGTGGATCGCGCAGAAGTAGTCGAAGGAACCGGCCTCCGTGAAGGTCTGCGAGAACGACCCTCCGGCTTCCAAGGAACCCGAATCCCATTCCCCGTCGACGGCCGTCGTCGTGTGCGACGTTCCCGACGCCCGGTTCTGCCACTCGACCGTGGTCCCCACGGCGACGAGGAGGTCACCGGGGGTGAAGCTGAAGTTCTCGACTCCGACCCTTGTTTCGACAGGGGACTCGGGAACGGTCGACGTGTCGCCCGTGGTCGACGTTGGCTCATCCGACGAGCAGCCCCCGACCACGAGCGCAAGGCCGATGACGAGAACCGCTGCGGGCGCCCTGAGCCGACGCCCGCCGAGGGCGTCCGACGCTGTTCGGGTTGACATCGCCATGATCATGCCTCCATCGCTTCGTCCGCAAGAAAGTCGCTCGAAGTCATCGACAGGTTCTCGAGGATCTCGGCCGACTCGCGGGACATGTGGTAGGTCTCCGCGTCAGAGGGGAACGCACCCGACCGGACGTCGTCGAAGAACGCCTCGAGCGCTGCGACGGCGTCATCGGCGAGGTGCGCGTAGGTTCGCACGAACTTGGGAACGTACTCGCCCGCTCCAAGGCCGGTGACATCGTGGAAGACGAGCACTTGCCCGTCGCAGTGGATCCCTGCACCGATCCCGATCGTCGGTACGGGGACCTCCCGGGTGACGATCTCGGCGACGACATCCGGCACACCTTCGAGGACGATCGCAAACACTCCGGTGTCGGCAAGGGCGTTCGCGTCGGAGATGAGCTCATACGCCGCTTGGGCCTCCTTGCCCTGGACGCGGTAGCCGCCCATGGCGTGGAGGGATTGCGGGGTGAGCCCGAGATGGCCCATGACCGGGATCTCCGCGTCGAGGACCGCCTGGATCATGGCAAGCCGCTTGCGTCCCCCCTCGAGTTTGACGGCGCTCGCTCCCCCTTCACGAACGAGCCTTCCGGCGTTCTCGACCGTGTCATGGGTGCTCGTGTGATACGAGAGCCACGGCATGTCGCCGACGATGAGGGCCCTGGGCTTGGCACGAGCGACGGCCGCCGTGTGGTGGACCATCACGTCGACGGACACCGCAAGGGTGTCTTCGTGGCCGAGGACGACGTTCGCGACCGAGTCCCCCACGAGGATCATGTCGACTCCGGCGCGGTCCGCTATGCGGGCCGTCGGAGCGTCGTAGGCGGTGACCATCGTGAGCTTCGCTCCACCCTTGCGTGCACGCACCTGGGGAGCGGTGACCTTGTCAGCCATTGTTCGGTTCCCTTCTCCCCACCGCTTCGGGTTGGGGGATGTACACCGTGATGCATCTGTCGTCCGCGTGGTGAGCCTCAGCCGCCGCGAGGTGGGTCGCCCGTGCTCCGCAGAACGCAAGCGTACACGCCCGTGTCGGGACGCGTCCCGAAATCCCGCGGCCCGATGGCGTGGGCGCAGGGTAGGTTGTGGGCATGGCGCGCAAGGACATCACCATGACCCCCGACGAGGTGCTCACCTTCCTCACCGAGGGAGCCAAGACGCTCCAGGTGGCGACCATCGGACGCGATGGGTCCCCTCACCTCGCCCCGATGTGGTTCGTCCTCGACGACGGGCGGATCGTGTTCCGATCGTTCACGAAATCACAGAAGATCGTCAACCTGCGCCGTGACCCTCGGGTGACGGTCCTCGTCGAGGAGGGGAATTCGTACGAGACCCTGAAGGGGGTCATGGTCAAGGGCACGGCTCGCCTCGTCGACGACCCGAGCTACGTCCTCGAGATCTACGGACGACTCGGTGCCCGGTATCCGTTCGTCGGTGACACCCCGGTTCCGCTCGCCGGTGAAGCACTCGAGCAGGCCTTTGGTCGATTCGCCGACAAGAACACAGCGGTGGTCGTCGAGCCGACTTCCACGGCGTCGTGGGATCACACCAAACTCGCGGGCGGCTACTAACGCACCTCTGGGGCCACGCGTGAATGGCCCCCGCCCGGGGCGGGAGCCATTCACCTATCGCAGGACCGCGGTCAGGCGTCCGAACGGGTGGTGTTGCGGATGGTCGAGGTGAGCAGGCCGATACCGAGCACCAGGACTGCGGTCGGGAGGATCCACACCCCGATGTTCCAATCGATCTGGTCGTTCCACACCGCCCCGGCGGCCATGGCCATGAGGATGATGCCGAACACGAACGAGATCGGGTCGAATGCGTGCCGCTTCATCAGTTGCTCCTTTCGAGGAGGGCATCGAAGCCGTCGAAGCCGAAGGATCCGAGCGGGCCTGCGATCGTGATCGTGCCCGCTCCGACTTCGAGATCGAGCTCGAAGGCCGAAGGGCTGTCGCCGACGCTCGTCACGACATCGACACCGATGCCCTGCGAGGACGGGAACGGACCCTGGACGACACCCATCCCCACGCTTGCCACCAGCGTGAAGTCGGCGTCCTCGGGCAGCCGGACGATCAGTTCTCCGAACCCGACCGAGGCCTCGAGCCGCCCGACCTGAGCGAGCTCGGCGACGCTCAGCTGCGTCAGGTCGATCGTCAACTGGCCCACGCCCTGCTCGTACGGGCTGTCGACCTCGGCCACGGTCATGGGTTCGTAGGTGAAGCCGCCAGCCGAGAAGTCGATCGACGAGGGC
>DATHUV010000028.1:0-4667 GCA_035461905.1 Acidimicrobiia bacterium
CCTGCGCTTCCCACGATGGGCAGATTCAAAGGTTCGTGTGGATGCCAGAGGATGGTGTCACCCGAACAGCGATGTGATCCGTCTGTCATCATGAGGCGCACGAAAGGAACGAGGAGACCCGATGGATTGGTGGATACTCGAGCTGATCACCACAGGGGTGATGGTCGTGATCGTCCTCGTGCTCGGCCCGCTCATAAAGCGGTATGGCAGAAGCTACGCGGCAGACGTCTTCGTGGCCAACCCCCGCACGGGGAAGAGCTACCTCGTCCTGATGGATGTGGCGTACTACCTCATCTTCGGTGCGTTCATCCTGCTGACCATCCGCTTCGAACCACCGCCGGATTGGGCGGACACCGTGAACGCCGCGCAGCTCCAGAGCGAGACCGTGCGAATCGCGGGACTCCTGATCCTCATGGGCCTCCTCCACGGCCTTAACGTGATCACCCTCCCCATCATCGGCAGGCTCCTGTCGCTGAATCGTCGCCTCGACGAGGACATCGAGTCCACCACCGCCTGAACCAGCCGGGAGGGACCCGGCGCCCCAACCCCCCCGTGCACCGGATCCGGCAACACCGCCGGTGATATCGATGCCTGCCTCGCGCGGGCGCGAGAAGAGGAGAAGGAATGGAATCGACACGAAGGATGATTCGTCTCCGGATCGCACTCATGGCAGCACTTGCGATGGTCACCCTGTTGGTCGTCGCAACCAGGGCAGACGCGGCCGGCGCCGAGGTGACCACGGGGCGCTTCGCAACCACGGCCACCGGGGAGGCTTTGGGATACGACATCACGGGCGTCGCGATCATGGTCCAACTCCCGGCAGGGGAAGACGGCAGGACTCAGGTCCGGGTCGCGGTTCGTGGACTCGACGCCATGGACACGTTTCCTGCCCATGTCCACAACGCCACGTGCGCGAGCGGCGGCGGAGGCCACTACCAGCACGATGTGGGTGGAGCGGTCGACGCGGTGAACGAGATCTGGCCGACGATCTCAACGAACCGGGTCGGGGCAGGCAACGGAAGTGCACTGCACGGACACTGGGCACGACCAGAGGCGCAGTCCATCGTGATCCACCACCCCGAGACCGGGGCTCGGCTTGCCTGCGCACAGCTCGGCTGAGTTCGCACGGCGGGAGAGGGGAGGGCACGTGCCTTCCCCTCTCCGGGGTTTCGTCACCCGGGTGCCCCCTTCGTTCGTCTGTAGCATCGATGGAACGTGAGTTCAGCGCCCCGATGACGGTCGAGATCGACAGGGATGCCCTCGTCGCGACCATCTACGAGATCGAGGGGGTCGCTCTCCTCCGCCTGGCGAGGCTGTTCACCGATGACCGCACGGCTGCCGAGGACATCGTCCAGGAGGCCTTCATCCGGCTGCATCGCAACGCCCACCGGATCGAGGACACCACCAGGGCCGCTGCCTACATGCGCTCGATCGTGCTCAACCTGGCACGGGACCACAACCGTCGAGGCCTGATGTCCTTGCGACATCAGGCAACGGTGATCAGGGAGAGCGCCGGAGGGGCCCCACCACTGCCCGAGGACCGCATCGTGCGGAGCGAGGATCAGGGCGAGGTCATCGAGGCGCTGCGTGATCTGCCCGGACGCCAGCGCGACTGCCTCGTTCTGCGGTTCTACCTCGACCTGTCCGAGGCGGAGATCGCCGACACACTCGACATCTCCAAGAACTCCGTCAAGACGCACTGCCGAAGGGGCATGGCGTCCTTGAAGCGCCGACTGGAGGGGCTGAGATGACCATCGAGGAGCGAATCCGCGACGCGATGCGTGGCACCGCGTCATACGAGGCGAGCCCCGACCTGTTCGCCAAGGTGCAGCGCTCGATCGAGGAGGACCAGGTCCACCGCCAGCGGGTGCGTCGCATCGTGATCGCGACGGTCGTGTTCGCCGCCTCAATCGCGGCGTGGCTCGCTGCCTGGTGGGACCCACAGCCTGACGCAGCCCCACTCCCCTGGTGGTCGATCGTGGCCGCCGCAGTCGCCATCGAGGTGGCGATCGTCATCGTCGTCGGGCCCGCGATCCGTCGCTTCGGACGGATCTATGCCGACGACATCTTCCGCACGGGACCCGAAACCGGCCGACGGTTCCTGGCCCTGCTCGATGTCGCCTACTACCTCGTATTCACAGGGGTCGTGCTGATCTCGATTCCCTTCGATCCGGAACCCACGTGGAGCCTGTCGGGAGGTGTCGCTGAGGTGCTCCAGGAGGAGGCCCTCCGCATCGGCGTGCTCCTGCTCGTCATGGGGATGCTGCATGCCATCACGATCTTCGTGCTTCCCTTCGCCGGGCTGGTGTTCGCATCGACGAGGCACCGGGCTGTCGTTCGCACCCCCAAGACCGACTGGTCGCCGGACGTGCGACGAGCCCATCGCCTCGTCACCGTCGTCATCGTCGTGGCCGGCGCGTTCCTGGCCATTCCGATCCTGTTCCTGCTGCTGCCGCTGCTGCTCGGATTTGCGCTGACCGGCGGTTGACGGTCGTCACCCGAACGGTTCCTCCAAGCGTCTGTAGGGGAATGAGGAGGACCAGACATGACCACCAACGTCCGACCATGGCAACGTCGATATCCGAGACTGGAGCGACCGTGGCTCATCTGGCTGTTCGTCGTAGGCGTCGTCGGCGTCCCTGCGACCGCGAACGGAGTCCCCACGACAATGATCGGCCTTGGACCACTGGCACCGCTGGGGATCTTCGTGACCCTTGGCGCTCTGATCCTCCTGACGCTTGGCGCGTTCGTAGTCGTGCCGCGGTTTGCCCGCAACCAGGTCTCGGGGATGGTGGGTGGCGTCGTGACCGGACTGGTGCTGCTCGGAGGCGGTCTGCGTCTGGCCATGCGCCTCGTGGTCCTCACGGACGACGTCCGCGAGCCCGTGTTCACCTCCGAGACGGGGTTCATCATCTTCTTCGGAGGCGTCGTTGGCCTGATGATGGGGCCTTTCATCGCTATCGCCCAGCGCCTATGGGCACCGCGCAGCGCGCTGATCGGCGCGGTCGTCACCACGATGTTGATGTCAATGTTCCTCATCGCACCAGGTCTCCGCACGGAGCTGTTCAACGAGGGTGCAGGCCCGCTCCTCAACATCCCGCTCTTCACGGCGACGTTCTTCGCCTTCGGTGCATCAGCCAACGAGGTCATCTCCCGGATCGAGCGGAGACTCCCGTGGACACCGGGGCGCGACCTCCCACCGGTCCACGAGCGGCGCATCGCCGTGTCCGCGTGAACCGACAGTGTCCGAAGCCGCGGGAGGGTCCTTTGAGCAGAACGCATCCGGGTGGAGAGGACCTACCCGAGATCGGCCCCGCTACTCGTCAGGGGTGAAGTTGAACATCCACCTGACACCGAACCTGTCGAGGCACGTTCCCCAGACGGCGCCCCAGAACTGCTCCTCGAGAGGAGCGATGTCGGTGCCTCCCTCCGAGAGGGCATCGAAGATGCGGTGCGTCTCGGCGAGGGTGTCCGGTTCGAGGTTGAGCGTCATGTTGTTCCCGACCTCGAGGACATGGCCCATCGACTCCATCATGTCCGTCGCCATGAGAAGGTGACCCGCGAGGATCGGGAGCTCGACGTGCATCACCAGCTGCTTGTCGGCATCCGAGAGTTCCGGCACGTCGGGGTTTGGTGGCAGGTCACCCATCCGCATCATCGGACCAAGCTCCGAACCGAACACAGACCGATAGAACTCCATCGCCTCCTCGGCATTGCCGTTGAAGTTGAGGTAGGTGGTCACGCGTGCCGCAGGGCCTCCCATCGACGATCGCCGCACGATACTGCCCCGCAGGCGCGCAAGGTTTCGCGGACGAGGGAGGCCTGAACCCGGCGCCGACTCACGGGCCGAGGAGGGCACCGTCGAGGATGAACACCACCCGGCGTTCCCACTCCTCGGGCTCGGTGCGCAGACCGCCGGTGTGTCCGCTGCCCGCGACCACCCAGGTATCCACCCGTTCGGGGGCGAAAGTGGCGAGTCGCTCGACCACGTGGACCTCGTCGGCGACGTTTCCCCCGGCGATCAGAAGGAACGGAGTTCCCGTGGCGCCGCCCACGCCGTCGCGTAGGGCGGTGGGCCGCGGTGCCGGACTGAGCAGGTCGACGAGTGTGGTCGTGAGCCACTCGATGCCCTCCTGCACAACGCCTGGCAGGCCGTACTCCTCGGAGTACCAGTCCTTGTCCGCGACGGTTCGGCCGGTGGCGCCCTCGGCGACGACAACGCGGATCCGCGGATCGGCGGCCGCAGCCCCGATTGCCTCCTCGCCGCCCATCGACGAGCCGACCACGCCGATCCGAGCAAGGTCGACGTCGGCCCGGCCGGTGAGGAACGTCACGCCGGCCTCGGTGTCGAGGTCGCCCCACCAGCCGAAGTCGTTGCCCCGCCCAGCGCTCAGTCCGTGGCCGCGGGCGTCGGCGAGCAGTACCCCGTACCCGTGGCTGGCGAGTACGACGGCTTTGTCCAGCACCCCCGACCGGGTCGAGCCGGAACCGTGACGGAGCATCACGGCCGCGCCGTTCGTCGATGGGAGGTACCACCCCGAGAGCTCCACCCCGTCTGAAGTCGAGAACACCACGTCCTCGTAGGCGAGACCCAGGTCGACTGGCGTCATCGGCCCGAGCGAGGTCGGCGGGACGAAGGCGGCGATCACTGCAGGCGCGACGACCGT
>DATHUV010000029.1:0-16846 GCA_035461905.1 Acidimicrobiia bacterium
TGGCTCGGCGGGGTTCTACACGATCTCGATGACCGTGCGGGACGAGGACGGTGGGGTCTCTGCCGTCAAGCAGGCCTTCGTCGTGATCGAGGGAGCCGCGGTCAACTCGGGACATTCCGTCGGGCTGGTTGACACCACGCAGGGCCAATGGTTCCTCTACGACGAAGCGGGCAACAAGCTCACGGACTACTACTTCGGCAATCCGGGTGACATCCCCTTCATGGGCGACTGGAACGGCAACGGAATCGAGACGCCGGGCCTTTACCGCCAGTCGGACGGGTTCGTGTACCTGAGGAACACCAACACGGCGGGGCCCGCCGACATCCGGTTCTTCTTCGGTGATCCCGGTGACGTCCCCATCGCAGGTGACTTCAACGGGGACGGACGCGACACGTTGTCGATCTACCGACCGTCGAATCAGACGTTCTACATCATCAACGAGTTGGGCCAGGACGAGGGAGGTCTCGGTGCTGCCGAGCTGTCATACGTCTTCGGTGATCCGGGAGACAAGCCGTTCGTCGGTGACTTCAACGGCAACGGTGTAGAGACCGTCGGCTTGCATCGGGAGTCGACCGGGTTCGTCTACTTCCGCAACAGCCACACACAGGGAAATGCGAATGCGCTCTTCTTCTTCGGTGATCCCGGGGACCGCTTGATCGCAGGGGACTGGAACGACAATGGAGTGTTCAGTCCTGCCCTGTTCCGACCGTCGAACACCACGATGTACTTCCGGTTCAGCAACACCCAGGGGAACGCTGACAACGAGTTCGTTCCAAGTCCTGTCAGCTCATCCTGGGTTCCCGTCTCGGGACGCACGAACTAGTGGCGGATGTGGGTCTAGTCACGGTGCGCGCCGGGATTTGGGTATTCCGTTGTGAGTCGTCACAGGTAGCCTCACGGGGACACCGAAGCGGGGAACCAGTCATTGCCCTCTAGCGCCCAAAGCACCTTCGAGCCGACCGTCCTCAGCGCGGTATGGCGCTTCCGTTGGTTCGTCGCGTTCATGACCTTCGCGTTCGCCGCCCTCGGTTGGCTGTACGCGTCCCAGACCGGCCAGTGGAGTGCGGAGGCGACCCTCAATGTCCAGGACCCTCGCACGTCGAATCTCTTCGACCAGGGTCGAGCGGAATCCCCGGAACGCTACGTGGAGGGCCAGATCGCGATCATCCAGTCCAGGGCGGTTGCCCGGGAAGCGGTTCAGATCGCCTCAGAACAGGAACCGCCAATCGTCGTGACTGTCGATGACATCGAGGACAACCTCACCGTCAGCGCCTCCGACACGAGTGACATCGTCACACTCGGGTTCACGGCACCCACGCAGCGTGAGGCCATCGGAGTCGTGAACGCGGTGGCCGTGGCATATCAGGACATCGGGAGGCAGACCGCCAACCAGAACTCCGCGACCACCGTGCAGGAACTCGATCTCTCGATCAACGACCTTCGACAGGAGTTGCTGGACCTCGAGCAGGATCTCGCGGCGCGTCAACGAGCTCTCCTCGATCAGTTGGCGACAGATCCCGTGCGGCAGGCGAAGCAGGAGCAGCTCGACCTCCTCACGGAGGAACTGCTCGGCCTCGACGCTCCGGCAGCGGGCGCTGCCGACGGAGCCGTGACTCGGTTCAGCACACAGCTTCAGATACTCAGCCTCCAGGTGACTCGCCTGTCGACAGAGCTCGATACCCAGCGCAACAACGCGATCGCACTCGAACGAGAGGACCCCGAGCGGCTGGCGATCGTCGCGCTACAGGCCGAGGGCCAGCGCAGGCTGAGTGAACTGCAGAGCCGCAGGGATCAGCTTGCCGTCGATGCCGATCTCGTGTCATCCGGTGTTGTCTTCTTCTCGCCTGCCGAGGTCGCAGAGCCGGCGGGAGCAGGTCTCTTCGTGGTCCTTGGTGCGATGGTCGGCATGGTGATCGGATCGATCGTGGCAGTCTTCCTCGCCGGTCGGCGGAGGGCCTTCACCACGAGGACCGAACCCGAACTCGTCCTGGGTGCTCGACTCCTCTCGGACATCCCCAACTTCAAGGAAGAGAGGGTGCGCTCCATCCTGCCGGTCGTCGATGCGCCGGCGAGTGCCTCTGCCGAGGCGTTCCGATTCGTGTCGGCGTCGATATCCCTCCAGCAGATGTGGCCATCGCGTGACGACGGAAGCCCGAACTACGTCTCTGTCGTCGCGGTGTCATCCGGTCTCGCAGAGGGCAAGACGGTCGTGACAGCGAACACGGCGTTCGCAGCTGCCCGCGAAGGCCGGAAGGTCCTCGTGATGGACGCCGACTTCGGGAACCAGCAGATGACGTCGATTCTGTTGGGTGACGTCAATCCGCCCTTGGGCATGACCGACGTCGTGACCGGTGCCACCTCGCTCGCCAATGGGGTAGTTGAGATTCCACACGAGGGGTCAGGGCTGATCCACCTGCTCGCCCGCGGTCGCGCCCCGGTGACGGCGCCGGACTTCTTCGCTTCCGCTCCCACCAAGGCTCTGTTCGATGCCCTCAAGAAGCAGTACGACCTCATCCTCATCGATGCGCCCCCACTGCTGCGTGTGGCCTACGCCACGACGCTCGCCCGCCTCGCCGATCGCGTGATGATCGTGGTCGCCCACGGAAGCGACATCCACATCGCCGAGGAGCTGCGCGACCAGGTGGAGCTCGTCGGAACGCCGTCGATCGGCTATGTCTACAACCTCGCACCGCTGCGGGCCGAGATGACCCTGTCCGCCGGGTCGATGGCCGACACCCTCGGCGAGTATCCAGCGACCGTCCTCAGCGTCGACCTCCAGGAGACGACGCCAACCGTACGCGAGAAGCGGTAGGGCCCCCCAGGCCCAAGCCACCCTCTCGCCCAAAGCAGGGCCATCCGGTGGATCGTTTCGGCGCAACCCGCTTAGGCTACAGGCCAACGCGACTCTCGAGAGGCAGTGGTGAGGTCAGTCCAGCGCGCTGAGGACAAGGAGCACAATGGGGACAGATCGCGTGTCGCTGTTGTATGGCTGGTTGCTCTCGCCACCCTCCTCTTTGCCCTCCTCGCTCCACCTGCTCAAGCCACCATCCAGGCGCCGGGTAGCCGATCTGTCGCGGCCGGAAGCTCCGTTGCGGTGACCGTGACCACGGATCAAGCCGGAGTGGCGGTCTCGGGTGGTACTCAACTTGTCTTCGCTTCACCGACGAGTGGCGCGGGCACGTCCGTGACATTCACCTTCACGGCCCGTCCGGAAGCCGCGCCCGGCCCATACTCGTTCACGTTCACAGATGGGCAAGACTCTTCGTCATTCACGCTCACCGTAACGGCTCCTCCGCCGACCACCACGACCACTGCACCGCCGCCGACCACCACGACCACCGAACCTCCGACGACCACCACCACGGAGCCGCCCACGACGACGACCACCACCGTGCCGCCCACGACGACGACCACCACCGTGCCACCTACGACGACTACCACGCTCGTCCCGGCGATCGTCGATGCCGGCGGCGACACCGGTGATAGCGGGGGACCGCCGATCGGTCTGATCGCCGGTGGTGCGGGTCTACTCGTGCTGCTGGCCGGGGCCTTTGCGTTCGTGCGGAGCAGGCGGCCCATCGGTGCGAGCACACCGGGGATCGTGCTCGCCTTCGATCACAACCGGGAGAAGCGGAGGGTGTCGACCCAGAGCAGGCGATCCAGGGGCACCCCGATCTCCGTCTGGTGGCGCACCTCGGGTCCCGTGGCCACGTACCACGACTGGCGCTCGAGCCGCGGGGCGGAGAAGACGATCCGCCGGCAGATCGAGGAGCGGAAGCGGCTGAGGGAGCATCGCGACTAGCGAGCTGCCAACGACGCACCGGAAACGGAGCACGCCTGAACCGCGGCTATCCTCGCGGCGGTTCGACCAGGGGAGACATGTGAAGAACGCCCTCATAACCGGTATCACGGGACAGGACGGCTCCTATCTCGCAGAATTGCTGCTGTCCAAGGGGTACACGGTCCACGGCGTGATCCGGAGGGCGTCGTCGTTCAATACGGACCGCATCGACCATCTCTATCAGGATCCGCACGACACCGACCAACGGCTCATCCTGCACTACGGGGACCTCACGGACGGATCCCAACTGGCACGCCTGATACGGACAATCGAACCCGATGAGATCTACAACCTCGCCGCCCAGTCACACGTCGCAGTGTCCTTCCAGCAGCCGGAGTACACAGGGAACGTTGACGGTCTCGGCGTCATTCGCCTGCTCGAGGCGGTCAGGGAGTCCGGCATCGACACCAAGCTGTACCAGGCAGGCACCTCCGAGATGTTCGGGGACGCTCCACCGCCCCAGTCGGAGGCTTCACCGTTCCAACCGCGGTCGCCGTATGCCGCAGCGAAGCTCTACGCGTACTGGGTGGTCCGCAACTACCGCGAGGCGTACGACATGCACGCTGTCACCGGGATCCTGTTCAACCACGAGTCGCCCCGCCGTGGCGAGACGTTCGTGACCCGCAAGATCACGAGGGCGCTCGCTCGCATCGTGTCGGGTGAGCAGGACAAGCTCTACCTCGGAAACCTCGATGCGAAGCGTGACTGGGGCCACGCTGCGGATTACGTGAGGGCCATGTGGATGATGGTGCAGGCGGACACCCCCCGGGACTATGTGATCGGAACCGGGGAGTCCTACTCGATCCGTGAGTTCCTGGATGCGTCCTTCGGGGTCGTCGGCCTCGACTGGGAGCCGTTCGTCGAGATCGACCCTGCGTACTTTCGACCGACCGAGGTTGAGTTCCTCCAGGCCGATCCGTCTCTCGCACGTGACGAGCTCGGTTGGAAGGCCGAGATCTCCTTCGATCAGCTTGTCACAGAGATGGTCGAGTCCGACCTCGCGGAGGTGGGCATCGACCTCGCCGCGGCGCGTGATCTCGCCAAGGGTCGGACGGGCGGCGATCCCGACTCCGCGATGCTGACATGACGGTGCCCCGATCGTTCCGCCGGTGAGCGTCGTCGGGCCCGATACGCGGGACGCGGCGGACGGGTCGGCCATCCATGTCCTCATAGTCGAGGGAACTCCACCAGACGGGAACCTTGTCCTGGTCGAGCGAGCCCTTGCCGAGCGCTGGAGTGTCGTCCGGCATGAGGTCTCGCTCGAAGCCGTCGCTCAGAACCTCACCGGTGACGCTCGTCGTATCTTCGACCTCTTCCAGCACACGCCGGAACCTCTGATCCATTCATGGCTGTTCGCCCAGGCGGTCCGCTCCGTCGTTCCTGATGGCGGGATCGTCCTCGTCTCCGACTCGGGCGGCTTCGGTGGCATCATCAGCGTCACGGAGTCGACCCGGCCCCCGGAGGTTCGGCGTCGGGTCTGGACGGCCTCCGGTTCGAGCCTCTATCTCGAGGCGATGCTCGTCGCCCGCACGATCGACCACGTCGAGCTCCCTGACGCATCGATCATCGACTGGGAGATCGCCCAATACAGGCACTCGGCAGAAGTGCTGGCGACTGGTTCGGTTGCAGTGGAGATGATCTCCCGTCTCGGTGTCGAGGCAGCGATCGCGCCCATGTCGACCGACCCACGGGTAGCGGATCCGCCCTCGGCCGTGCGGTCCGTGTGGGTTCCGGGTCCGGTCTCGAGGCGCAACAGGACGGGCGATGTCCTGCGTGGTGCCGCCTCGGTACCGGGACTGTCGGTGACGGTCGGTGCGACGGACGAGATCGACGATGTCTGGGAGGGGACAACCTGGGATGCGCTTGCAGGTGTCAGGGGGATCCTCGGACAACGGCTTCGAAGGAGCGACCGACCGGCAACCCAACCCGATGCCATAGTCATCGGCGACCCACTCGCTGCGCCGGACAACGACACGGTCGCCCTCGTCGAGTCCGGCATCGCTGTCCTCGCCTCTCGCGGGAGCGTGGCCGAGGCGCTCTGGGGCGGGGTGTCGACGTGGGAGACATCGGACGATCTCGCACACCTCCTCGAGGGCGCTGCCCAAGTCGAGCGATCACTCGAACGCTGGGATGGACCTTCATTCCTCACGGCGTCCGTTGAATCGCGCGCACGATCGGTGTCGGTGGGTGTCCCCCTCTTCGGGGCATCCCCGTTCCTCGATGATTGCATCGAGTCGATCCTCGCCCAGACGGTGAAGCCCCATGAGGTGATCCTTCTCGACGACGGCAGCGGATCACTCGAGGTGGATGCGGCCCTCTCCCGATGGGAGGAACGCGGCGCCGGCGTCATCCGAGTCCTGCGGCAGCCGAACAGGGGGGTGTGCGTCGCCCGGAATCGGATGATCGCCGAGATGACAGGGGACGCATTCGTCCTCGTCGACCAGGACGACGAACTCCATCCCAGCTTCATCGAGGCGACGTCGCGGGCACTCCGCCACAACGAGGGCCTCACGGCCGTGGCGGTCTGGACCGAGTTCTTCGGCGAGTACTCGGCGATCGAGGCGAAGCCGCCGTTCGACCGACGGGTCGCCCACCGCGAGAACCCGATCGTGTCCACGGCCGGGCTCGTCGACATGCGCGTGAGCGACCTCGGTGTCGCGTTCGTCCCCGACCTCGCATTCCTCTACTGCGAGGACTGGAACTTCTGGTCCCAGATCATTGCCGCCGGAGGCACGATGGGCCTCGTGCCCGAGCCGCTCGTTCGTCACAGGGTCCACCGCTCCTCGGGTGGGTTCCAGCGCACAGAGCTCGCCCACCGCATCGGCAAGGCGAGAGCCCTCGAGCCCTTCCGGGGCAGTTCCTCAGCCGGCTGAAGACTTGTTGGCGAACACTCAGGTGCGTGATGCGGGTTCGGGCATCCCGAGCGTGAGAACCTTCGGGCGGCCTGAGATCACCCCGATCCACAGACCCGCCCCGTATGCAACATGCATCGTCGCCGCTGCTGCCGCCGTCCGAAGGCGACGTGCGGGCGACCGGACAGCCACGACACCGAGTGCGAGCCCCCACGTGCCCAGGAGGACGACAAGCGGCCAGGGTGTGGCCCAGACGGCCACGATGGCGCCCATCGCCAGGAGCAGGACGAGCGCAGCGGGCGCAGCTGGACGCAGCGACGGCAACCTCCCGTTGATCCATAGAAGCTCCGCCTTGCCGCGCCCGTAGCGCACGTATTGGCGCCACAGGCCCCTCCACGTCGATCTTGGGTGGTACCACGACCGGATCGCAGGATCGACCCTCACGATCCCGCCACGGGCACGCCAACGGCGATAGAAGTCGGTGTCCTCCACCGTACCGCTCGGGAACGTCCGGAAGCCTCCGACGTCCAGGAATGCTGCTCGACCGAACGTGCCGAGATAAACGGTGTCCACGTCCTCCGCCAAGGTTGCATGGTGGAAACGTGCGGGGCCGATCGCCATCGGATCGTCCATCGCGTATGCCGTTGCTTCCGACCACGGCGTATCGCCCCGCGCCCTCATGGGACCACCGACTGCGAGAGCCTCGGACCACGCGGCAACGGAAGCGTCGAGATAGTCGGGCGCGTACGTCGTGTGTCCATCGAGGCGTACGAGGAGGTCCGTGTCCGCCATGGACGCCGCCAGATTCAGTCCTGCCGACTGCACGCGGTGCGGATTGTCGATAAGCCGGACCCGAGGGTCGTCGTGGGCACGATGCGCAACCCGCTCCCTCGTGCCGTCGGTCGACCCGCCGTCTGCGACGAGAACCGTGGTCACGTGGCGAGATGCAAGCGCCGTGTCGATGACGTGGTCGATGTTGGCCACCTCGTCGAGCGCTGCGACGATCACTGTGGCGGTGGGCGAGGGCATGGCAGCCGAGGATACCGAACTGGTGGTAGCCCCTCGCTCAAGTAGCCTCCCCGATCTGCCGATTCTTACCCACATGATCCGTGCCCGTCACCTGATACCCGTCCTTGCGATCGTCCTCGCACTTCCCGTCGCCGCCAACGCCGGGGAGGTACCGCAGGGCCTGCACACGGGTGTCTATTCCGATGACTTCTATGCGACCGGTGACCTGAACGGCATCGCCAGTCAGGCTGGCGAGCGGGTGACCTTTGGCGGAACATTCCACAACGTGACCGAGAACAACGCCGAGACGGTCACATGGTCGAATACCCGCGAGATCCTCGAAGGAGTCTGGGACGGGAAGGCGACCCCCTTCGCGAACGTCATTGTCGACGCCAGTGCTTTCCGCATCGCACGTGGTGACTTCGACGCCAAGATCGCCGAGTGGCGCAACCACGTCAAGAAGTTCCTCGACGACGGCGGGGGCCGCAGTCTGATCATCGCTCCCCTTCAGGAGCACAACGGGAACTGGACTTCATTCGGCTGCGATCCCGACAACTTCAAGACCGCGTACCGGAAGTTCGTGACATCGTTCCGGAACGCCGGAATCGATGAGACGAAGGTGCGCTTCGCATGGGCGCCGAACGGGTGGACGTCTCCCGGCTGTGGGACGCTCGCCGACTACTACCCGGGCGATGCATGGGTGGACGTCATCGGCATCTCCGCCTACAACTTCGGTACGTGCGTTCCCAATGGTGAGTACCAGACGCCCGCTCAGGCATTCGATCCTTACCTGAACGAGATCCGCACCACCGTCACCGACACGAAGCCCCTCCTCATCGCCCAGACCGCATCCTCACGGTACGGGTGCGGCGGAAACCAGTCTGCATGGGTGCAGACGATGATCGAACACCTATCAGGCCAACCCGACGTCGTCGGGTTCGTGTGGTTCAACTTCGACAAGAAGACGGAAACGGACTGGAGGGTGTGGACCGGCTCCAGCCTGACCCAGGGTTGGATCAGCGGCGTCCAGGCAGGTCACACCAGCTACGAGTGGCCGCTCACGAGTTGGTTCCAACCCGGGTACCTGACCCTCGGTTCGCCGGCGCCGCCGTGTCCGTCCAAGAAGATCTGCGACCGCGTCGTCGAGATCGACACCGGTGGCAGGTGGAGCCTCTGGGAGGACCTCATTGGCACGCCTGGCGTGTCCTCGTTCTTCTTCGGTGATCCGGGTGACGTGCCGTTCATGGGGGATTGGGATGGGGATGGGGTGGCGACGCCGGGTTTGTATCGGCAGTCGGATGGGTTCGTGTATGTGAGGTTCTCCAATAGTCAGGGTGTCGCGGATCGGGAGTTCTTCTTCGGTGATCCCGGTGATGTGCCGTTGGTGGGTGATTTCAACGGTGATGGGCGTGACACGGTGTCGATCTGGCGTGCGTCTGAGGCTCGGGTGTATGTGATCAACGAGCTTGGTGCAGCGGGAGAGGGTCTGGGGGCCGCTGAGTACTCGTTCTTGTTCGGGAATCCTGGTGATGCACCGTTTGTGGGTGACTTTGACGGTGATGGGATTGACACGGTGGGGTTGTATCGGGAGTCGACGGGGTTCGTGTACTTCCGCAACTCGAACTCGTCGGCTCCTGCTGATGTGTCGTTCTTCTTCGGTGACCCGGGTGACCGGATCGTGGCGGGGGATTGGGATGGCGATGGTCGGGATTCGGTGGGTGTGTATCGGGCGTCGACTGGCCGGTTCTATGTGAGTCTGGAGAATGCTCCGGGCCCTGCGCGGTGGAGCCGCTACGTTGGCGACCCCGCGTTCATCGTCACTGCAGGAAGATCCTGAAATCAGTAGATCCGGCCACTCCGGTGCCGATGGTCCCCTTTGGTGACTAGTTCAACCGACCCATAAAGGTCTGATCACCTCGACCCGATACACACGGGATGGAGTTCGTAACGCGACGCACGTCCTTGCGCCTCGCCGCGTGCCTGGCCGTCCTCGTGGCGCTGGTCGGCACTGGGCAACCTCTGGCCGCCCACGACGACGAGGGCTCGGATGAGTACTTCCCGCCTGTTGGCTATACGGCGATGGCCTCTTCCGACGTCCCCGCCCCCGATTGGATCTTCCCGGTCGTCGGCACCGACGGCGTCGACTTCGCGTACTACGACACGTTCGGAGCGCCACGAGGATCCGGGCGCGTCCACCACGGCGTTGACATCGGAACCTACGGGGTCAAGGGTGTGCCCGTGGTCGCTGCTGCCGACGGTGTCGTCCGATACGTGAACTGGTCGTCAGACCCGACCTACCTCAACCCCGACCGATGCTGCACGATCGCCCTCGACCATGCGGACGGATGGGCGACCTGGTACATCCACCTCGACAACGACACACCCGGGACCGACGACGGGCTCGGCTGGGGGATCGCACCGGGAATCCTTCCCGGGGTCGAGGTGTCGGCCGGGCAGCTGATCGGCTGGGTCGGTGACTCAGGGAACGCCGAGAACACCTACCCGCACCTCCACTGGGAGGTCCACGCACCAGGCGGGATCGTCGTGAACCCGACGCCCCACGCAGACGCCGCATTGCGGATACAGGAGGTGGGTGCCGTGAACGCCCAGAATGCCTGCCCCGACGGTTCTCTCTGCGACACGATCGTGACGATCGATGACGACACGGGGCTATGGACCCTGTGGAGTGACCTCACCTGGGGTGCTGCGAAGGAGTCCTTCTACTTCGGGAACCCCGGCGACGTGCCGTTCATGGGTGACTGGAACGGGGATGGGACGTCGACGCCCGGCCTGTACCGCCAGTCAGACGGATACGTGTATCTCAGGAATGAGAACTCCGAGGGCGTCGCCGACATCGAGTTCTTCTTCGGTGATCCCGGTGACTTCCCACTCGTTGGTGACTTCGACGGCGATGGACGTGACAGCGTTTCGATATGGAGGGCATCTGAAGCCCGTGTGTACGTGATCAACGAGCTCGGTACCCAGGGTCAAGGACTCGGGGTAGCGGACTACTCGTATGAGTTCGGAAATCGAGGCGACATGTCGTTCGTGGGTGACTTCGACGGTGACGGTGTCGACACGGTCGGTCTGTACCGCCAGTCGACGGGTTTCGTGTACTTCCGCAACTCGAACACTCCAGGAACGGCTGAGCTCGAGTTCTTCTACGGTGACCCCGGCGATCAAGTCCTCGTCGGTGACTGGAACGGCGACGGTGATGACACCGTTGCCGTGTACCGGCCCTCGACGAGCACCATCCACCTGAACTTCGAGAACCGGCAGGCCACTGCGGACTGGTCCGGCCACATCGGTTCACACTCTGTGGTGCTCACGGCAACCGTGGGACCTCAACCATGACCGGGAACCATTTGCGAAACCCTTACCCCGACGGAAGGGTCACACGCCGGGAAGGAGATCGAATGCTGGGCATTCCCACCGTTGTCAGGTCACGTCGACTGCTGTTGGCAGTCACCGGAGCCATCATGTTCCTGCTCCTCATCGCCGCACCGTCGCACGCGCGCGACGATGTCGGGCTCTTCGACGACGAGACGGGTATCTGGTACCTCCTCGACCAGGCGACCGGTGAGACGACGGCGTTCTACTTCGGTGATCCCGGTGACGTCGCCTTCGTGGGTGACTGGGACTGCGACGGAGTCGACACGCCGGGCTTGTATCGCCAGTCGGATGGTTTCGTGTACCTCCGCAATGCGAACACGCAGGGGGTTGCGGACGTCGAGTTCTTCTTCGGGGATCCCGGCGACGTGCCCGTGCCCGGCGACTTCAACGCGGACGGATGCGACACGGTTTCGATCTACCGCCCTTCGACCACCACCGTGTACGTGATCAATGCGCTCGGTGCCGATGGTGAGGGCCTCGGCGCCGCCGACTACTCCTACCTGCTCGGCGACAGGGGTGATCGTCCCATCGTCGGCGACACGAACGGTGACGGTCGCGACACGGTCAGCGTGTATCGGCCATCTACGAAGAGCGTGCATCTGACCACCGGCCTCCACGGGCTCGCAACCGCCACGATCGAGGTGGCCGACGGCACCCAGCCGCTGATCGGGGAGTGGCCAGCGCCCGGAACGGTCGGCGTCTTCGGCACAGCTGCGGCGCTGTACCAGTTGCCGGACGCCGCGTCATTCGAGTACGGATCGCCTCACATGACCGCCATTGCGGGCAACTTCGGAGCCCTTCCCGGTGGCGACGGGGCTCCTCCGCGGCCGCCGCCCTACCCGGACATCGGATCCGGCAAGCGGATCATCTACTCAAACTCCCAACAGCAGGTGTGGCTGATCGACGAGAACGACAACCTCGTCGACACCTATGCGGTGTCCGGCCGGAACGGGATCCCACACGTCGGCACCTACACCGTGTACAGCAAGTCCGTGAACGCATGGGCACCGTACGGGGGCATCACGATGAAGCACATGGTGCGGTTCGTGCGTCCGGGAACCTGGGGGAATCGGTGGGCGTACGGTTTCCATTCGATCCCTCGATACCCCAACGGACAGCCGATGCAGACCGAGGACGAGCTCGGGTTCTACCGCTCGGGTGGATGCGTCCGCCAGGCCGATCACAAGGCGGTAGCGATGTTCGAGTGGGCCGACATCGGAACCGTCGTCCACGCCATCCCGTAGGAGTCACGGCCGAGTCAGCCGTCGGTGCGCGGGTACAGTGCGGTCGATGACCGATCAGCAGACCCTCGTCGTGGTGCCAGCCTTTCACGAGGAGCACACGGTTGCGGCCGTCGTCGACCGGGTCCAGCGGATGGGCTTCCCCGTCCTGGTCGTGGATGACGGGTCGACCGACGAGACTTCGGAGCGTGCTGCTCAAGCAGGGGCCACCGTCGTCAGGCTCCCCGTCAACATCGGCGTCGGTGGCGCGATGCGCACAGGCTTCCGGTACGCGGTCGAGAACGGCTTCAACCGCGTGGTTCAGGTGGACGCCGACCTCCAGCACCCGCCCGAGTCGATCCCGGATCTCCTTGCCGTGGCGGACACGGGGGTCCATCTCGTCATCGGCTCCCGATTCGACGACGGCTACGACACGACAGGCCACCGTCGGCTCGCCATGCGCCTCCTCGCCTGGTGGGTGTCGAGGCGCGTTGGCGTCGCTCTCGACGACGTGACATCGGGATTCCGTGTCATCTCGGAACCCCTTCTCGGGTTTTTCGCCGACCACTACCCGGCGGAGTACCTCGGGGACACCGTCGAAGCGGTTGTGCAGGCGCACGCATTCGGCGCGACGATCGCCCAGGTGCCCGTACCCATGGATCAACGCGAAGCGGGTGACGCAACGTCCACGGTGGCTGCCGGTGGCCACCTCGCACGAATGGCCGTCTCGATCGTCGCGGGGAAGCCCCAGAGGATGGGCAGATGAGCCCTGCAGTGAGCGCGCTCACGATTTTGATCTCGATCTTGGCTGTCGTGCTCGTGCTCGTGCTCGTGCGGAGGCAGCGGCTGAAGGAACGATTTGCGGTGACGTGGCTCGTGGTCACGTCGGGAATGGTGCTGCTCGCCGTCTTCCGGCCCCTCCTCGACCGCCTCTCGGACGAGCTGGGCATCCAGTCGGGGACGACGACGGTGTTCCTCCTCGCCGTTCTGGTGATCCTCGGGGTCCAACTCCAGCTGTCGGTTGCCGTGTCGAGGCTCGAGGAGCGGCTCAGGGACCTCGCCGAGGCGGTCGCGCTCAGGCCATCCAGGACGACGCCGCGCTCAGGTGGTGCGCTCGAGGAGGCGGACAAGTCGGATCGCGAGCCTGAGGTAGCCACCGAGGACGGCATCCACGGTCCGTGACCCCCGTGGGGCATCGATCTGGCGAACCGTGGAGACTCCGCCGTCGAGTGTCGCCAGCATCTCGGCATCGCCGATTGCCCGGTTTGAATCGACGAGCGCCCGGTCGTGTCGCCACTCCTTGCGTGTACGGAATGCGTCGATGTTCGCTCGCATCTTCTGCCGCACCCACCCGTCACGGATCGCGACGAACCACACACCGAGGTCCGCGAGAACGAGCGCGGGAGACAGCACGACGAGGGTCGCGGCCCGGTAGTTCGTGCACACCAGCACCCACCGGTTGCGTTCCAGGTAATACATCTTGGCCGGCGTCCGTGAGAAGTCGTACACGTGGCGCACCCGGGATCGGGATGACCGAACCACGCGTAGCCCGGCGAGGCGCATCCTCCATCCGAGGTCGGTGTCCTCGAGGTACATGAACAAGCTTCTGCGGAATCCGTCGAACCGCGACCATGTATCGGCACGGATCGCCATCGCAGCACCGGAGGGAAAGGCCACCTCGATCAGGTCGGGCTCGTCTCCGGGGACGGGGTCACCGAGGCCGCTGAGCCACGCCAGGCCGACGAAGGTCAGATGACCGCCTGAGGTGTTGAATCGATCCGGATGGTCGGCGTCGACGACCGTCGCCATCGCTGCCCCGACTCCGTCGAGGCCGACCGCTTCGACCAAGGGTGGCAGCCAACCCCGCTCGGGTGTCGTGTCATGCCCGAGGAACACGAGGATCGAACCCGTCGCCGCCTCGGCGCCGATGTGAGCCCCCGCTGCGAAGCCGACGTTGTCATCCAGGAGGACGGTCCTGACGTCACGATCCGCGAGGATCGACCGTGTCCCATCTGAGGAGGCGCTGTCGACGACGATGACCTCGTCGGGGCCGTGCTCGTCCTCGGCCAGCGCATCGAGGACGGATCCGATGAACGGGCCGCTTTGGTGCGTGACGATGACGACGGATGTCGTCTCCATTGGTCACCTCGGTGTGGGATGCCTCGGCGTGGTCAGTTGCCCCAGTATCCCGCAACGGGGTTCATGTAGCCGGCACCGAACTCGAAGACCACATTCGCCGAACTCTGGGTGAACGTGTCGCGGAGGTACCACATCGCCGTCGACGGTCGGAACACGCCAACGGTGTCCACACCGTTGGCGTCCCAGTCCCCGACCACGATCTTGTCGCCGGATGCCGCCCCCTCGTAGGTGAACACGATGTCCGGGGTGGGGTTGGCGAGGTCGTTCACGAGGTAGACGACCTTCGTCGATGGTCGGAAGACCCCGATGGTGTCCTTGCCGTCCCCGTCCCAGTCACCTGCTATGGGCACGTCACCCACATCGCCGAACGGGATCACGATGTCGGCGATCCCCTGTGTGTTCGAATTCCTCAGATAGAACGCGTTGTCGGATCGGCGGTAGATGCCGACCGTGTCCGTGCCGTCACCATTCCAGTCACCGGCCACGGGCAGGTCTCCGGGATCGCCGTAGTAGATCTCGATGTCGGCGACCCCCTGTGTGTTGGAGTTGCGCAGGAAGAGGTATCCGGTGCTCTCGCGGTACAGACCGACGGTCTGTGTGCCGTTCCCGTTCCAGTCGCCGATGAACGGGATGTCCTTGGGGTTCCCGAAGTAGAACGACGTCACTGCGCCGGTTGGGCCACGGAGCGTCCAGACGCCCGTCGTCGGATCCTGGACCGCAGCGGTGTCAGCGCCGTTCGGGATCGCCACAGTGAGGCCGTCCACATCGATATCGAAGTACCAGCTGTACAGGTTGAACCTCGATGCGACGGTTCCTACGGCGACGTCCTTCGTAACGAGCTGATTCGCGGGAGTCACGGCTTGGAAGCGGATGGTCTTTGCGCTCCCGGAAGTGTTGCGGGCGATGACAGTCGCTCCGGTCAACATGTACCCGGTCGTGGCTCCCCAGATCTTGTCAACGACTGTGTCCGCCGTGAACTTCGAGGTCCACGATCGGAAGGGGTTGGGCGACACGAGGGACCACGGGTCGTCGACTGAGGTGAGGTAGGGGAGGTTGCCGCCCCACTTCTCCTTCACCCACTCGGACGCTCCACCGTTCGACGACGAGTAGTACGCACGGACGATGCCCGGGCCATCCGGGGCACCGGGATGCGCCACGACCTTCCCGTTCGTGTCCGTGGCGGCCTTGTCCCAGCGCTGGAACTCGGGCCATCCTCCCACCCAGCCCGCATACACCTGATAGGAGGCGTCATTTCGAACGTCGCAGAAGCACCCCATGGTTCGATGGTTCGTGCTGGCCGCGAATGACACGGCATACGATCGTGCGGCGATCGCCTGGGTCCGAAGGGCTGCAGCAGCGTTGATTCCCCACGAATAGGGGACCTCGGCGATGCCCCGGGTGTACTCGTCGGGTGTCGTCGTCACGACGAGGTCGAATCCGGGATAGGTGGGACACGCCTGGCATCCCGAGCCACCGATCTTGTCGTAGTAGGTGGTCGACCCCACGGTCCGCTGGCTGCTGCCGTTGTCCACGAGCTGGAAGCTGGTTCCGTAGCCGTACGTGCATTGGGTGGGCCGTCGGCAGTTCGTGGCTCGAACCAGGTTGGTTGGCTCTGCACCGCCCGTCGTGAGCTCGACCGTCAGATCACACGAGCCCACTTCCCACTCGGTCGTGGTACCTGCGATCACGAGTGTCATGGTGCAGCCATGCGGATTCCCCGCAAGGGGAGTGGTGTCGATCACCGTGACGGTGTCACCGGTGTTGAGGGTTGCCGTCTGTGGGGACGGCTCTCCGAATCCCCTCGTCACGAGCATCCCGGTTCTCGGTGTCGCAGGTCCGTTGAACACTGTCAACGTCGTCGAGACGATGTCGGATGCGACGTTGGTGACGATCTCGTTGATCGCGGGAATGCCACCCTCGCCGAGTGTCCCGATCGTCGCCCCCGTGTAGTAGTCCGTCAGGATCTGCTCGTGGGACTGGCCGGCGAGAGCACGTGCGTAGGCGCCGTACTGGCTCATGCCGACGCCGTGGCCCCATCCAGATCCCTCGAAGGTGATCGAGGGTTCGGGGGCTGCTGCTGTGGCGGGCGCCTGCGTGGGGACCATGACGAGCATGAGGCTGCCTGCCATGACACCCGCGGCGAAGCGCACGCGTCGGTTCGTGGTGAAACTCATGTTGTCAAGTGCAATCTATTGGTCCTGTCCGGCAACCAACACCATTCCACCTGTATCGGCGCGATCGGGGTGCAACCGAAGTCTTCCTCGTTCGGATAACCTCCGGGCGTGCATGGCGGCAGCGAAACAATGAATTCCTCGGGTTCGAGCACCCGCGCACGGCTGATCCAGGTGGCGGTGGTGGGTTTCTCCCTTCTCGTCGCAACCCTGGTGATCATC
>DATHUV010000030.1:0-21167 GCA_035461905.1 Acidimicrobiia bacterium
GATTCCGGAGACCTACGCGTGGATCGCTGAGCACGAGATCCCGACACGCGAAGTCCACATCACCGAGGAGAAGTGGCGCGTCGAATGCGACGTGTACCTCGACGACGGCCCCCACAACCTCGAGTTGCTCGTCCGCGAGCGTCCCGACAGAACCGTCTGCAGGTTCGTCAGACCGTGGAACGATCCAGTCATCGGTGCGCATGACATCGAGGACTGGCATCACTTCGAGACGATCGTCGAGCGCCGCTTCTGCTGACCGGACCGACGGTCCCGACCATGTGTAGGATCGTGCCCCGGTGGGCGGAGCCGCCCGGGCGACCGTTCCTGAGGAGGAAACACATGCGGAAGCGAAACATCGTCTCGTTGCTCGTCGCGTTGGTCCTCGTCCTTGCGGCGTGTGCATCGACAGGCGAGGACGAGACGACCACGACCACGGCGGGTGGAACGGACGAAACCACGACCACGGCGGGTGGAACGGACGAGACCACGACGACCACGGAGGCCGATCCGACCTCCGACTGGCCCGAGAAGGTCGTCTACGGCTTTATTCCGTCCGAGCAGGCGGAGACCCTCGGTGACACGATCCAACCGTACATGGACTACCTGTCAGCGGAGTTGGGCATCGAGGTCGAGGGCGTCGTGACGCAGGACTACAACGGCCTCGTCGTGGCCATGGGTTCCGGTCAGGCGGACTTCGGCGCATTCGGACCATTCGGGTTCGTCCAGGCCCAGTCGCTGTACCCGACGCTCGAAGCGTTCATCCAGTCCGTGCGATTCGGTTCCGGCACCTACCACGGTCAGTGGTTCACGAACGACCCGTCCATCTGTGAGGACGAGCCCGTCCCCGGTGCGCTCGAGTACGAAGGTGGCTCTGTCGTCCTGAAGGATCCCACGGAGGTCGTCGCCCTCCAGGTCGGATGGGCATTCGGCGACTCGGGGCTCGAGCCAGAGGTCCTCGACGACGGAACGGCAGTCGACCCGGGTCTCGCATGCATGGCGAGCATCGCGAGCGTCGCAGGAAAGACCATCGCCTTCACGAGCGCGACATCGACCTCCGGTGCTGTGTTCCCGATTCTCCAATTGATCAACGCAGGTCTCGATCCGGAGACGGATGTCACCTACTCGTATCTCGGCTCGCACACCGACACGATCGCCGCCGTCTACAACGGTGACTTCGACATCGGTGCGTCGTTCGACGATGCTCGCAGGAACATCCGCGAGGACAGTCCGGACGTCGGCAGCAAGGTGATCGTGTTCAACATCACTGACGAGATCCCGAACGACGTCGTCGTCGCTCGCGGGGAACTGCCCGCCAGCCTCATCCAAGCGGTGTACGACGCAACCGAGGCATTCCTGTCGACCGATGACGGTGTCGCGATCTTCGACGAGATCTACGGCTGGACCGGGATCCGCCCTGTGTTGGACTCCGACTTCGACATCGTCCGTCAGGCTGCGGCCGAGCTCGGCATCGAAGGCGACTGATCGAGGTTGTGGGGAGGGGACTCGCCCCTCCCCACAACGATAGCCATGTCGCGCATCCACTTCACCAAAGCATCAGTCACCTATCCGGGAGGCCTCAAGGCCCTCCGGGATGTCGATCTCACCATCGAGGAGGGTGAGTTCGTCGTCGTCGTTGGACTCTCCGGAGCAGGGAAGTCCACGCTGCTGAGATCGATCAACGGGCTCGTACCCGTCAGCGGGTCGGTGACAGTCGGCGGTCGCGAGGTGGTGGGTGCCTCCCAATCTGAGATCCGTGCCATCCGCTCGGACGTCGGGATGATCTTCCAGACCTTCAACCTGGTGAACCGGTCCAGGGTCCTCAACAACGTGCTGATGGGCCGGCTCTCGATGGTTCCCCGGTGGCGGTCGATGTTCGGCCTGTGGCCGGCACAGGACAAGGAGATCGCACTGCAGTCCCTCGAGCGGGTCGGCATCGTCGAGAAGGCATATGTGCGAGCCTCGGATCTCTCGGGTGGCCAGCAACAGCGTGTCGGCATCGCTCGCGCCCTGGCACAGGAACCCAAGATCCTGCTCGCCGATGAGCCTGTCGCGTCTCTCGATCCTGTGACGTCCCACGTCGTGATGCGCGACCTCCAGAGGATCAACAGGGACCTTGGCATCACCACGATCATCAACCTGCACTTCCTCGACCTCGCCAGACAGTACGGTCAACGACTGATAGGGCTGCGTGACGGTCAGGTCGCCTTCGACGGCGACATCGCGGACGTCGACGATGCGGTGTTCAGGGGGATCTACGGCCGGGCGATCACACCGGATGACATCAAGAAGGAGGCGCGAACCGTCGCAGCGGTCGATCTGGAACCGGTCGACGACATCGAGGACCTCGACATGGGCGCCACGACGTGACCACGTTCGCCGAGCCGGGGACCCAGGTTCGGCCTCCTGAGCCCGCAACGGCGCGGGTTGTCATAATCCCCCTCTCGGTGTTCACGGTCGTTGTCGCCGCTGCGGGATTCCTCGGAGAGATCGGTCCCCTGTGGGGTCTCGCGATCGCAGGAGCGACCTTCGGGATGTTCGCGTGGATCGGGATGACGCGGTCCCCCGTCGACGCGATCGTCCTCGCGGTCGCAGGCGTCGCAGGATTCAGTGCCTTCAACCTCGTCATCGCTACGCGGAGTCCCGACATCTCCAACAGGGTCGCCCTCGGCGCGTGCCTCGGTGTCGCCGCCTTCGGCCTCGCCGCCGGATGGGTGACCCGCCGCAACTCCCCGGGACTGAGGGCGACTTCGATCCTGATCTCCGGTGCGACATGGGGAGGCGGTGCATACCTGGCGCTCATGACCGCGGCCGCCCTCGGGGTCCTCCCGAGGATCCAGGCGGGATCGATCCAGCAGCTCACGTTCGGGGTGTTCATCGCCGTGGGCGTGTCGTCCGGGGTGCTCGGCGCGTTCACCAACGTGTCGTTCTGGTTGAACAAGCCGACGCCCATCGCGGTTGGTGCGTCAGGTCTCATCACCGTGCTCGCGTGGAACGAGATCGGGTTCTCGCTGACGGAGATCTGGACGCAGCTCCTCAACATCCGCTCGTTCATCGGGCAGTTCTGGCCCCCCGAGTTCGTGTGGCCGAAGAGCCCCGGCCAGCCGCCGACCTTCAACATGGGTGGCGCGATGCTCGAGACGTTCCAGATCGCGATCGTGGGAGCCACGATCGGGTGTGCAATCGCCGCGCCGCTCTCGTTCCTCGCCTCACGGGCCACCGCACCGAACGCGAGGATCTACTGGCTGTCGAAGAGTTTCCTCAACGTCATCCGCACGATTCCCGATCTCTTCTGGGCCGTCTTCTTCGCGACGGCGGTCGGGTTCGGGAGGCCGTTCGCAGGTGCACTGGCGATGACGATGTTCTCGCTCGCGATCATGGCCAAGCTCCTTTCCGAGACCGTCGATGCCATCGATCCGGGTCCCCTCGAGGCCGCCCGCGCGGCAGGGGCGACCCACGGGCAGGTCATTCGCACCGCGGCCCTCCCCCAGGTTCTCCCGAACTTCGTGGCCTACGGCCTCTACGTCTTCGAACTCAACATCAGGGCGTCGGTTGTCATCGGCTTCGTGGGCGCTGGTGGCATCGGCCGCCTTCTCGATGAACGCCGCCAGTTCTTCCAATGGGACCAGGTCATGGCGATCGTGCTGGTGATCTTCGCCTCTGTTCTCGTCATCGAGGCCTTCTCGATCTACATCAGGCGGAAGATCGTATGACGGTCCCGGACCTCGCAACCGAGCCGCCATCGACGTCGGGTCGACCGATCGAGCCCGTGTGGCCGAAGGTCGCCAAATGGGCGATCACGCTCGGCATCCTGATCCCGTTTCTTTGGGCGGTCGCCGGACTCCAGATCTCGATGGGTCGGATCTGGCTGGCACCCGGCCAGGTCTGGACGCTCATCTCCGGGATGTTCCCGCCGGACTTCTCGGACATGGGACGACTGATGTCGAAACTCCTCGAGTCGATCTATGTGGCCTGGATCGGCACGATGATCGGCGCGATCTTCTCGTTCCCCGCGGCGTTCATGGCAGCGTCCAACTTCTCCCCGCGCTGGCTCGTCGTCCCGACGCGCGCGATCCTGTCGGGCATCAGGGCATTCCCCGAGCTCATCCTCGCGGTCATCTTCATCGTGCCGTTCGGGCTCGGACCGTTCACGGGTGCGATGGCCATCGGCCTCCACTCGATCGGAACCCTCGGGAAGCTCTCCTCGGAGGTGATCGAAGGCGTCGACGATGGACCCGTCGAGGCCATCCAGTCATCGGGCGGTACCCGCCTGATGCAGATGCGCTTCGGGGTCGTGCCCCAGGCCATGCCGAACATCATTGCCTACTGGCTCTATCGCTTCGAGATCAACGTCCGCGCATCGGCCGTCCTCGGACTCGTCGGAGCGGGCGGTATCGGCGGCGAGATCGTAGCGAGGCTCCGCTTCCGCGGGGACTGGCCGAAGGCGGGCGCCGCACTGATCCTCACCATGGTCGCCGTCCTGCTGATCGATGCGGCGTCCGCCGCCATCCGAAGGAGGATCATCTCGGGGCAGCCGTCGGATGCGCCGATCAGCAAATGGATGATGGCAGTGACCGGCAGCCATCGGGACCCGCGCCTCTCGGTCGAGGGCTCGTGAACCTGTTCGTGCTCCGGACGACGGCGGTCGCCGACGAACGCGAGGAGGCGACACTTGCGCCCGGTGCGCGGCGGTCCTCGCATACGGTGGGCCGCGTGATCGCCGAGGATCCCGATCCGTGGCGCACCGCCTTCGAGCGCGACCACGACCGCATCCTCCACTCGAAGGCGTTCAGGCGGCTCAAACACAAGACGCAGGTGTTCATGAACCCCGAAGGGGACCACTTCGTCACGCGGATGACCCACACCCTCCAGGTGACCCAGATCGGCGGAGCCATCGCACGGGCGCTGTCGCTCAACGTCGCGCTCGCCGAGGCTGTATGCCTCGGCCACGACGTCGGACACTCACCCTTCGGCCACACTGGCGAAGAGGCCCTGTCCGAGTTCATCGAAGGGGGATGGCGGCACTCGGAACAGTCCGCCCGCATCTTCGAGGTCCTCGAGCCGCTCAACCTCACCACCGAAGTCCTCGACGGCATTCGAACCCATCCTTGGAGGGTCGGTGAGCGCGCCATGACCCATGAAGGCGATGTCGTCAAGTTCGCCGACCGCATTGCCTACCTCGCCCACGACGCCGAGGACGCGATCAGGGCAGGGATCCTGACCGCCGAGTCGTTCGATCCCACAGTCATCTCAGCGTTCGGGGATCCCGGTCGGGAATGGGTCTCGACGATGGTCCAGGCCGTCATCGACGAGTCGTACCGCCAGAATCGAATCGCGATGGAGTCCTCGCTGCTCGAGACCATGCACGACCTCCGCTCGTTCATGTTCGAACGCGTCTACCTCCGACCGGAGGCCGAGTCCCAGAGGAAACGGGCGCGTGCCGTGGTTCATGAGCTCGTGGTCCATTACCTCGAGAACCCGGACGCGGTGCCCGAGACCTATCGACACGAGGAAGCAGACGATCTCACGAGGGTGATCGACTATGTGGCAGGGATGACGGACCGGTTCGCGCTGCGGGCCCATGACGAGGTGTTCAGGCCCCGCCTCTTCTGATGCCGGAGCGCGTTCGAGGCTCGGTCCGTCGTGTGGCGCGACGAACGGACCTCATGGCCACAGCGGTTCGTCGACCCTCCATGGAGGTTCGCTGCCCCAGCGCTCGGAAAAGGCGACACTGTGTGCAGGAGGGCGCTCTGCCCGTCCCCAGCGGCCGATCGGGTACCCACAGGTCACGGCCGCCGCATTCGTCCATCCCTTGTCGGTCGGCACATCCAGGAGCTGTGCGACCTCGTGGTGACGGAAGATCCCGAGGACCGTCGTCAGCGTGGTTCCCACGCCGTGACCGCGTGCCGCGAGCATCATGTTCCACACCGCGGGGTAGATCGAAGCACCCGTCGGATCGTTCCGGTGGTACGGGAGGACGACGAGCGGGACCTGTCGGAAGTTGTCCGCGAGCCACTGTGCGGAGGACATGACCCGGGTGGTCGCATCGTCGCCCCTCGCCGCTGCGGCTTCCGCGCGTCCCGCATAGAGGGTCGCGTTCAGTTCCGCCCACGCCAGCGCATAGAGCTCCCCGAGGGCGGCGATGGTGTCACGGTCGGACACCGTCAGCCATCGCCAATTCTGGGAGTTGCCGCCGGACGGAGAACGGATCGCGGCGTCGATCATCGCAGCGACGACGTCATCCGGGACAGGATCCGACGTCACCCGACGCATCGCCCTCGTCGTGTAGAGCGCTTCCGTGAGGTCCATCCGGCAACGGTAGTTGAACGACGCGGGCCGTGCTCAGCCGACGATCGCCGCCACGATCCCGACCACGAGAAGGTTGCCAGCTGTCCATGCGACGCATCCGATGGCGTATCTCCGGAACCACGTGATCCATGTCGGGGAAGTCCTCGCGATCGCAACACCCACTATGTACCAGATCGGAAGCGAGGTGAGGATGCCGAAGACGAGGACCGTGAACCTGGTCACGTCAATGAACTCGAAGGACAGGATCCAGGCGGTCGGTGCGGCGATGAGGAACATCAGGGTTGCGGCGAGGGTCGCCGCGAACTCACCCATGTCACCGCCCCGACGGAATCCGACGCCCAACGCCACCACGACGAGCATCCCCGGATAGCTGATCGCGAAGAGGCCTCCGAGCACGGGCGAGACTCGCTGTCCCCTCGTCTTGAAGGACAATGCGGATCTCACCGTCCCGATCGTAACTCCGATCGGGACCTCCCGCCTCGGTGTCCCGCCCGGATTCCTCCTAGGATCGCTCCCAGGAGGGTGTATGACCGAGCAGTTCGACGCAAGTGCCGTGAAGATCATCGAGATCATGGGAGTCTCGACCGAGGGCTTCGAGGATGCGATCGGCCACGCCGTCGCAAAGGCTGCCGAATCCATCAACGGCATCACGAGCATCGAGGTCGTGCGTCAGGGAGCGACCATTCGTGAGGGCTCGGTGGCGCGGTACGAGGTCACGGTGAAGCTCTCGTTCACCGTCCGTTGACGAGGGCGCTTGTGCGCTCTGTCGGGTTGCTGAGGGCCCCCGGGTGCTACGCAAACCCCGCCACTAGCCTTTCGGGTACCCCATGATCCATTTCCGTCTTCCCCGTGTGCTCCTCCCCATCGTCCTGCTCGCCCTGCTTGCCCTCGCCCCGATCCCTGCGAGCGCCCAGAGCAAGGGCGCGGTCGACCGGGCGAAGGCGGAGGAGGAGAGAACCTACGCCGAGCTCGCAGCCGCCGACGCGGAACTCGAAGCCGGACTCGAGGAACTCGAGGTCATCCAGGGAAAGCTCTACAACCTCCAGTGGAGGATCAACAGGCTCCATGATGCGATCACGGAGTACGGGGACAACGTCACCGCCCTCGAGGAGCGCGCACGGCTCATCGTAATCGAGGCGTATACCGCGGGCGGCCGCACCATGGTCACCTCCGCCTTCACCGCGAACTCGATCCAAGAGCTGATCACCTCCCAAGCGCTCTTCGATGCGGCGACGACCAGGGACCTGAATCAGCTCGATCAGCTGGCAGCCGTCAGCCGCCAGATGGACAGGCTCACCGACGAGCTCGTCGACAAGGAGGCCGAGGTCCAGGTCCTCGAGGCGCAGCAGGCCGTGGTCGTCGAGAAGCTGATCACGGATCAGGCGCGGGCAGAGGAACTGCACGCAGCGGCGAAACGCAAGTATGCGGATGCGTACGCCAAGTACAAGGCGGAGCAGGCGAGACAGGCCGCCATCCGGGCAGCCAGGGCATCAGGTCCTGCGGCCGGTGTGGCCCTCGCAACGCGGAACTCGGCTTGCCCGTTCCCGGGATCTCACTTCATCGACTCGTGGGGTTACCCGCGTTCGGGCGGTCGCACCCACAAGGGCACCGACATGCTGGGCTCCCACGGCGCACCGCTGTACGCGATGCAGACGGGATCCATACGCCTGAACTCCCATAGGCTCGGCGGTATCCAGGCATACATCTACGGCGACGATGGCATCACGTACTACTACGCACACCTCTCGGGTTACGCACCCGGTGTGCGGAGCGGCCAGAGGGTCGACCGTGGCCAGCACATCGGATTCAACGGGAACACGGGGAACTCCTCAACACCGCACCTCCACCTCGGTCTGATTGTCGGAGGTACCTACGTGAACCCGTACCCATCGGTTCGAGCCGCCTGCTAGTGCGCTGGCACTAGGAGCCCTCGTCGACCACCTCGACGTCGATCTCCTCTGCCGCGAGATCATCGATCACGCCGTCGCCCGTCGTGTCGAGACCGTAGATCCGAACTCCTGCCGTCTCGACGTCCCGGTACTCGCCCGATCCGTCGGGATCGATACCCGACGCGGTGATGACCTCTGTTCGGGTGACTTCTGGCATGCCGTCGCCGTCGATGTCGTGGGCGACCGTTCGGACCTCCGTGACCTCAATCGAGTCGGCGAGGCCGTCACCGTCGAGGTCCATCTCTATCTCGGAGGTCTCGACCGTTGAGATCACGTCGGGCACTCCGTCTCCGTCGGCGTCGATGGCGGTCTCGACCGTCGTCGTGGTCTCGAAGAGGTCTGCGATGCCGTCACCGTCGAGATCGACCTCACGCGTCTCCCGTCGCGTGCGCCGGATCCCATCGACACCGCCGTCACCGTCGATGTCGATGATCCGGCTCTCCGAGTGAACCCTACGGATCGCGCCGTCCGGGTCGGTGGAGACGATGTCGGAGGTCGAATCCTCGGTCTCGTCGCTTCGCTCTGTCGTCATGTCCATCTCCCGGAGTCATGACCATCGTAGTTCCATCGGCGGACCTCGGCCCACCGACACGTGCGTCATCCGACGGATATCAACGTGACGGCAACGGCTGCGAGACCGACGCCCATCCACTGCGTCGGGATGAGCCTTTCGCGGATGAAGAATGCGGCGAGCAGCACCGTCACCGTCGGGAAGAGACCGAGGGCGACACCGAGCACGATCAGGTCCGCCGTTTGGGACACGGTGACGAACGCTGCCATGCCGACGGAGGCAAGACCGCCCGCGAGCACGGTCGGCACCCGAGCCGAGCGCGTGATGCGTGCGTTCGTTCCCGTCACGATCACCGCCGTGGTCACGAACAGCGCTGCCGCTAGCCTCCCCGACACCGCACTCCACAATCCGCTCTCGACGCTCGTGGCTGCGTATGCGATCACCATCGCACCGAAACCGAGCCCGGCGATGAGTCCGATGATCAGGCCCTTCGACACCCCTGGAACGTCCGCCGGTGTGGAGCCGACGAGGATGATCGCTCCGATACCGAGGCCGATCCCGACTGCGGCGACGACACCGGGACGCTCGCCGAGGATCAGGCCCGCGATGATGGGAACGACAGCTGCGGTCGTCGCTGCGGTTGGCGCTACGACTCCCACCGCGCTCCGTGCGAATCCTATGTAGAGGGCAGATACCCCGAGCGCGGATCCTGCACCTGCCGCCATGCCGAGCGCAAGGTCGGTCGCGATCAACGAGCCGCCCACGACCGAAGCGATCGCCAGCAGTCCCGGAACACCGATCGCTTGGGACCACGCGGCAACCGCCATCGGCGCGGATCGACGCGCTGCGACACCACCGAAGAAGTCCGCGGAGCCGATGAGGAGGGTCGCCGATGCGATGAGCGCCATTTCCCCGGGGTTCACGCCTGCCCCGTCATCTCAGCCAGCGTTGGCGCGCTCGGCGACCCTGATCGACTCGCGACCCGACAGGCTGCGAAGGAACTCGACACTCAACGCCATCACGATCGAGAGCACGGTGAGCATCCCTCCGATCACGAGCGGACCAGACGCATTGACCGCGACGCCGATGACTGCGGGAACGACGGCGATCGACGCTGTCGCTGCTGCGAGCTGGTAGCCGACCGCCCATGGCGTGAACTCCGCGCCGAACCGCCTCGAGGTGAGAAGGACCTCGAGTGGGAACACTGGTCCGTTGAAGAAGCCTGCGGCGACCAGCGCCATCACCGAAACCCACGTGGCAGGGTTCCACCACATGAAGGCGAGAGAGGCCACTATGCCGACCACCGACACCGAGATCGTCAGGTCGAGGGGGATGCGATCCCCTCGGATGCCGATGAGGACCCTCGACAGGAACAAGGCACCCCAATGGCCTGCGACCGCGAGCCCTGCGATCGTCGTCGATACGCCCTGCCCCTCTGTGAGGAGGGTGAAGGCCCACAGCCCTGTACTTCCCTCGACGCCCGCGTAGATGAAGAAAACCCATACCGACGTCGCCACGAGACGACGACCACCAGTTCTCACCGGGCGTTCCTTGCGTCCCTGCATCGGCATCCGGATCATCCCGGCGATGGTCATGAGGGCGATGCCGAGCGCGACCTGTGTGACGGCGAGGGACCCGAAGCCGACCCGCCAGGAGATGCCGACCGCCAGGATCGCGGTCATCGCAAGCGGCGCGATCATCGAGCCGAACCCGAAAGCCGCATGGATCGCACCCATCGCACGCGGACCGCGATCGACGGCGACATACGCGTTCCCCAGCGCGTCGAGAGCACCGCCCGCCACACCGATCGGGACCATGGCCAGGACGAGGAGGGTCCAGGACTCGGCAAGGGCGAAGCCGGCGAGACCGAGGGCACCCGCTCCAGCGCCCACGACGAGCATCTGGCCTGCGGAGAATCGCTTCGACAACGATCCGCTGACGACGCTCATCACGGCGTAGCTCGTTCCGTTGGCGATCGTCAGGATCCCGAGGTCACCCAGACTCCTGGAGAGGTCGCTCGCGATCGAAGGCCACGCGACACCGAGGGCGGCGCCCGGCATCCCCAGGAGGGTGAAGCCGAACATGAGGATCGTCAGGGACCGACGTCGAGGTGTCACCACGGGAATGTATACGCATCCCAGCGATCAGGCAGCACGGCTCAGTGCCGGCTGGCCGAGGGTCGCGCCGCATGCCGGCTTGCTTCACCGCAGTCGGAAGGTCACCCGTCCGCCGGGGCCGGGGTCCGCCCATATGTCACCGCCAAGGGCATCGATGATGCCGTGGGCGATCGCGAGACCCAGGCCGGTTCCGCCCGTAGCACGGGTTCGCGCAGCGTCGTCCCTGGCGAAGGACTCGAACGCCCTGTCGATGAACTCGTCGCGGAACCCTGGACCCTCATCACAGATCGAGACCGTCGCGCCACTCGAGTCGTCGAGGACCACGCGCACGACCGATCCGCCCGGTGCGTGGCGAATGGCATTGTCGAGCAGGTTGCGCACCACTCGCGAGACCGCGCTCGACTCGGTGTCGACGACGAGGTGGGACCGCACCTCGAGGACGAGGTCGATCTCCTTCCTGTTCGCAACCGGGCGTAGGACTTCGATCGCCTCGTCTGCGACGTCGCTGAGGTCTGTCGGGACCCTCACGAGGGAGAGGTCCCTTGCCTGTAGTCGAGCCAGCAGGAACAGGTCGTCGACCAGGGTATGGAGGGCCGCGATGTCGCGCTCGAGCGATCGGTAGTAGCGGCCGGTGTCGGTGGCGACCCCGTCCTGGAGCGCCTCCACGGCGGCCTGCATCGATGCGAGTGGCGTGCGCAGATCGTGCCCCACCGCAGCGAAGAACTCCCTCCTGCGCTCCTCATCGAGGGACCGGACCAGGGCGGCCGACTCCAGTTCGACTGCCATCGCGTCGATGTCCCTCGCCAGGTTCCCGACCTCGTCCTGCCTGTGCACACCCGTTCGCGCCGCGAGGTCGCCCGCTGCGACACGATGCGCGGTTCGGGCCATCCTCTCGAGATCGGCCGTGAGCGCTGAGCTCGCAAGCGCGGCGAAGATGAGGGCCGTGACGAGACCGAAGCCGAGCACGACGAGCAGGAGGGTCAGGTCGTGGTCGGAGAAGAACATGCGATTCGCGGCGATGATCGCACCGAGGAGCGCGATACCGATCGACGCCGTCGAGACGACGAACAAGGAGACGACGAGCCTTGAGGACCGCTTCGCGAGGCGCGGAACCACGGCCACGGCCGCTGCCATGAAGGCGGCCATCGCGGCGAAGATCAGGGCAAGCTCCCATCGTTCCGCCGACGAGGGCTGCATCGTCACCTCGAACAAGGCGATTCCGACGATCACGGCCGCAACGGATCCGATCACGATCCTCATGGCTCGAACCGGTATCCCTTCCCCCACACGGTGACGATCCTCGTCGGGTCATCCGGATCGGCCTCGATCTTCTGCCTGATGCGACGAACGTGCACGGTCACGGTCGATGGGTCCTGCCACTCGGCGCTCGATCCCCAGACCTTCTCGAGCAACTCGGCTCGTGAGAACACGCGCCGCGGATTCGATGCGAGGAACATAAGGACATCGAACTCCAGCGGCGGCATATCGACGACTTCTCCATCGATCCGTGTTTCGCGGGCGACTCCATCGATGGTGAGGTCACCGAACTCGTGGACGACGCCCGGTGCGTCGATGGGGACGGACCGGCGCAGCACCGATCTGACCCTCGCGGTGAGCTCGCGAGGAGAGAAGGGCTTCACCACGTAGTCGTCTGCGCCGAGTTCGAACCCGAGAACGCGGTCGACCTCTTCCGAGCGTGCCGTCAGGAGGATGACAGGGACGGTCGTGCTCTTCCGGAGTTCGGCGAGGAGCGAGTATCCGTCCAGCTTCGGCAGCATGACGTCGAGGACGATCAAGTCGGGTCGATCGTGCTCAACCGCCTTCATCGCAGCCGCCCCATCCCCGACCTCGATGGTCGAGTAGCCCTCGCGGCGCAGGTAGGCGGACACCACCTCGCGTACCATTGGCTCATCATCGACGACGAGCACCGTCTGGACCCTGGAGCCGTGATCAGCCATCGGGCAATCGTACGGACTGCGCTCCTGTTCCCAAGCGGATTCACGAAGTGTTCAGAGTCGGGGAACCCGAGATCCCCTATTCATAAGTACATGTCTAAGGATTATGATGGGGACGCACACACGCACACAAGGGAATGGCATGTCAACTCAATGGGTATACGGATTTCAGGAACTCGACGACGCCACGAAACGATGTGACGGCGATTGGGACGCGGTGCGAGGCCTCCTCGGTGGAAAGGGAGCGAACCTCGCGGACATGACGAGGCTCGGCATCGCCGTCCCTCCGGGATTCACGATCACGGCAGAGGCATGCAACGCGTACCTCGGAGCTGGTGAGCAGTTCCCTGATGGCGCATTCGAGCAGATCCGAGCGGCGCTTTCGTCCACCGAGGCCATGACAGGCAAGACGTTCGGTGATCCGGCGAACCCACTCCTCCTGTCATGCCGGAGCGGTGCGAAGTTCTCGATGCCCGGGATGATGGACACCGTCCTCAACATCGGGATGAACGACGACGTGATGAAGGGCATGATCCAGATCTTCGATGATCGGCATTTCGTGTTCGACTCGTACCGCAGGCTCATCCAGATGTTCGCTACGGTCGTCATGGGAGTCCGCGAGGAGCCATTCGAGGACGTCCTCACCGAGGCACGCTCCAAGCGTGGCGTCGCGAGTGACAGCGACCTCCCCGTCGAGGAACTCGAGAGGATTGTCGAGCGCTTCAAAGGACTCGTCGAGCGGTATGCCGGCAGGGAGTTCCCTTCGGATCCTCGTGAGCAGCTGACGATGGCCGTAGAGGCCGTGTTCCGTTCATGGAACGGCAAGCGCGCCCACGCCTATCGGAACGCAGCAGGGATCGCCCATGACCTCGGCACGGCGGTCAACGTCCAGACCATGGTCTTCGGAAACATGGGGAACGACTCTGCGACCGGTGTTGCGGTCTCACGAAGCGCTACGACGGGAGAGCCGAACCTCGAGGGCGACTTCCTCGTGAACGCCCAGGGAGAGGACGTGGTCGCCGGGACGCGCCAGACGAGCACAATCGATGATCTCGCTCGCGAGATGCCCGAGCTCCACGCAGAGTTGAAGAACTACGCCGCAGCACTCGAGCGTCACTATCGCGACATGCAGGACATCGAGTTCACGATCGAACAGGGAAAGCTGTGGCTCCTCCAGACACGCAATGGGAAGCGGACTGCGCAAGCGGCGGTGCGCATCGCCGTCGATCTCGTGTCCGATGGCGTCATCACCAAGACAGAGGCGCTGCGAAGGGTCAGCCCGGAGCAGATCGAGTTCTTCCTCCATCCCCAGTTCGAAACGGCGGCGAAGGTCGAGGCGAAGGAGTCAGGGGCGGCACTCACAACGGGTCTGAATGTCTCACCGGGCGCCGCAGTCGGAATCGTCGCCCTCGACGCCGACCTCGCTGAGCAGTGGAGCGCCGATCGCGAGGAGCCTGTGATCCTCGTCAGGCCGGAGACGAAGCCCGACGACGTCCACGGCATGCTCGCGTCGGTCGGCGTTCTCACGTCCAGCGGCGGACGGACGAGCCACGCAGCGCTGGTCGCGAGGCAGTTCGGCAAGCCGGCGGTCGTCGGTGCTGCCGAGATCTCGATCGATCTCGTCGGGCGCCGGTTCACCGTTGGCCAGTACACGGTCAACGAGGGTGACTGGATCTCGCTCGACGGAACGACGGGCGAAGTCTTTGCGGGCCAGATCGCCACGAAGGTGCCCGACATCGACGATCCGTGGCTGATGGGCCTCCTCGCCTGGGCTGACGAGGTGAGGGATCTCGACGTGTGGGCGAATGCGGACTACCCCGATGACGCAGCCAGGGCGGTCAAGCTCGGCGCGAACGGCATCGGGCTGTGCCGGACGGAGCACATGTTCTTCGACCAGGCACGGCTCCCGATCGTGCAGGAGATGATCATGGCCACGAACGCGGCACAGCGCAGGGAGGCACTCGACCAGCTCCTCCCCCTCCAGCGGTCCGACTTCGCCGAGCTGTTCAGGACAATGGCGGGGAAGCCGGTCATCATCCGCCTGCTTGATCCGCCGCTCCATGAGTTCCTGCCCGATCATCGCACCCTCAGCATCGAGGTAACGGATCTCAAGATCAGGCTCACGAACGCTACCTCCCTCGACGAGGTGGACGAGCTGCTGCACAGGATCGAGGCTACGGAACGGGTCCTCGGCAGGCTCGAGGCGATGCACGAGTCGAATCCGATGCTCGGCCTGCGCGGTGTGCGTCTGGCCATCGTCTTCCCTGACCTGCCCCAGATGCAGATCAGGGCGATCTTCGAGGCAGCCATCGAGGTTCACAACGAAGGTGTCGTCGCGAAGCCGGAGATCATGATCCCCCTGGCAGGGAACGTGGCAGAGCTGATTCCGATGAAGGAGCTCGCCGAGGCCCTCGCAGCCGAGTATGCAGAGGACCGCGACGTTGAGCTCGAGTACACCTTCGGAACCATGATCGAGACGCCGCGAGCGGCCGTGACGGCTGGTGAGATCGCAGAGGTTGCGGAGTTCTTCTCCTTCGGCACGAATGACCTGACCCAGATGACCCTGGGCATCTCTCGCGACGATGCCGAGAAGAACTTCCTCCTCGACTACCTGCGCCTCGGTGTCCTGAAGGAGAATCCGTTCGACACCCTGGACCGCAACGGCGTCGGGATGCTGATCAAGATGGCCGTCGAGGCGGGACGAGCCGCTCGACCAGGGCTCCACGTGGGGATCTGCGGGGAGCACGGGGGCGATCCGGCATCGATCGCGCTGGTCGATGCAATCGGACTCGACTACGTGAGCTGTTCGCCGCTGAGGGTGCCGGTCGCGAGGCTCGCAGCCGCCCAGTCGGCCCTTGATCGTCGCGATCGCGAGGAAGCTCCCGTGAGCTGATCCTCGAAGGAACCAGCCGCACCGCCGTTTGCGTGCCTTCCCTTGACACGGCGGTGCGGCTGCCGCTCGGCACTGGTCGGGTTGAGTCCACCGTGGCGCTGAGCCACCGGACTTGCGTGCGAGTACGATGGTCGACCGTTGGCACCCGGAGGGTCGATGAGCGAGGAAGCCAGGCCGGAGGAGGGCGAGCCCGCGCGTCGCGTGACCATCGAGGTATCGGCACGCACCGTCTGGCAGGTGATCGGTGCCGTCCTGTTGACCCTGGTGGCGCTGTGGGCGATGGATGCAGCGAGTCACCTCCTGCGGATAGTGGCACTGTCCTTCTTCTTCAGCCTCGCCCTCCAGCCCCTCGTGATGCGCCTCGTGCACCGATTCGGTTGGCGGCGGGGCTCCGCTGTCGGCATCATCTACGCCGCACTGATGATCGGCCTGATCCTCATGGTCGTCATCCTCATCCCTGCGACAGTGCGACTCGCCGAGGCGATCGGTTCCGGCGCATCCCAATGGATCGAGAACCTCCTCGAGTGGATGTCCAGAACCCTCGGGATCACGATCTCGTGGGGCCTCGACGACGACACACCGAGTCAGATCCAGGACGCCATCGCGGACTGGGCAACGGGTGCCGTTGGCAACGTCGTGGGCCTTGCGACATCGGGAATCGGGTTCGTGTTCGACCTCGCGACGATTGCGATGTTCACGTTCTACTTCACCGCCGACGCACCGCGGTTCCAGCGTGCCGTTCTCTCGATGTTCGCGCCGGCGACGCAGGAGAAGGTCGGTTGGACGTGGGATCAGGCCATCATCCAGACCGGTGGCTACTTCTACTCGCGTTCGATCCTGATGGCCATCAACGGGACGGGCTTCTTCTTCACGATGGTCCTGGTCGGACTCGATCCCCTCCTCGCCCTCCCCCTCGCGATCTTCGCCGGCTTCGTGTCCGAGTTCATCCCCGCGATCGGCACGTACATCGGTGCCGTCGTCCCCATCGCGATCACGCTCGCCCTTCGAGGATGGGGTCCGGCGCTCGTGGTGCTCGGATATGCACTCGTCTACCAACAGATCGAGAACTACTACCTCAGTCCGAAGATCTCCTCAAACACGATGACGATCAACGGTGCGGTCGCCTTCGGTGCCGCCCTGTTCGGTGGAGCGGTCGCGGGACCCATCGGCGCCTTCGTGGCGCTTCCCGTGGCGGCGCTGGTCACGGCATTCGTGTCGAACTACGCCAGGCACAACGAGGTGGTGTACACCTTCGACTACGAGAATCACTCCGAGGACCCGGGCGCTCCGGGATTGGCTCCACCCGGCACGTGATCTGATTCCGGTGTCCCTGTGAGCCACCGGTCGATCGACGCGGCGGCGCGACGGCCTGCTCCGAGAGCGAGGATCACGGTTGCACCGCCCGTTGTGATGTCACCTCCCGCGAATACCCCGGGTATGGACGTGGCGCCGGTACCGGGATCTGCGGAGACCGTCCCGCGCTTCGTCGTCGCAAGGTCGGGCGTAGCGGCCATGAGGATCGGGTTCGGTGCATTCCCAATGGCGATGATCGCCACATCAGCTGGGATCTCCTCGACGGCGCCGGAAATCGGTTCTGGACGCGCCCGTCCACTTTCATCTGGGTCCCCGAGCTGCATCCGCTGAACGATCACCGACGAGAGCCAGCCTCCGTCCCCGCGGAACTCGACAGGACCGACGAGGAACTGCATCGCGACGCCCTCCTCCCTGGCATGGTCGATCTCCTCGGCCCGAGCGGGCATCTCGGCCCCGGTGCGCCGGTAGAGCATCGTCACGGGCTCTCCTCCGAGCCGTCGCGCGGTCCTGGCAGCGTCCACCGCGGTGTTGCCGCCACCGATCACGACCACGGGTCGACCCTCGAGGTCGTACACGGGTGTACGGCCATCGGGGTCATTCGCATGCATGAGGTTCACCCTCGTGAGGAACTCGTTCGCCGAGTAGACGCCGATCAGGTCCTCACCCCCGATGCCGGGGAAGCGCGGCAGGCCAGCCCCGGTGCCGACGAACACGGCATCGAACCCGTGCTCGGACATCAACTCGTCGAGTGTCGGTGCCGAGCCGACGAGCACGTCGGACTCGAACACCACGCCAGCCGAAGCGAGGGCGTCCACCTCCGCCTTCACGATCTCCTTGGGCAGCCGGAACGCCGGTATCCCGTATGCAAGAACGCCTCCGAACTCGTGCAGAGCCTCGAACACGGTGACATCGTGACCCATCCGGATGAGGTCACCCGCACACGCAAGGCCTGCCGGTCCCGAGCCGACGACGGCGACCTTCTTCCCCGTGCGCTTGCCTGTGCGCTCGGGCGCAGGTGTCGATCGCTCCAGCATCCGCCTCCGCTCCTCGTCCGCAACGTAGCGTTCGAGGTACCCGATCGCGATCGGCCTCCCCTTCTTGGCCAGGACGCACGCACCCTCACATTGGATCTCTTGAGGACACACCCTGCCGCACACGGACGGGAGGACGTTGTCGTCGTGGATGACCGCTGCAGCTCCCGCAATGTCGCCGTCGGCGACGAGTCGCAAGAAGTCACCGATCCGGACACCCACCGGACACCCGTCGACACACACCGGATGGGTGCAGTTCAAACAGCGCGACGCCTCGAGGACGGCCATTGCGCTCGTGTACCCGAACGTGACCTCGTCGAAGTCACCGACCCTGGTGCCGGGTTCGCGGATCGGCATCCCGGTGCGATCCATCTGCATCCGTTCACGCTTGGTCAGCTCAGCCATGGGAGGCTTCCGCGATCTGGAGCTGGCACGACTCGAAGGCCCGGTAGGCCGTGTTGCGACGCTCCAGCGAATCGAAGTCGACGAGGTGGGCATCGAACTCGGGACCATCGACACATGCGAAGCGGGTATCGCCACCAACGCTGACCCTGCACCCTCCGCACATGCCCGTCCCATCGACCATGATCGGGTTCAGGCTCGCGATCGTGGGCACCTGCCGATCGCGGGTCATCTCGGAAACGGCCCGCATCATCGCTATCGGGCCGACGGCGAACACCCGATCGATGGATCGATGGTCGAGGATCCGCAGCAGCGCGTCCGTCACGAAGCCCTTGGTCCCTACGGAGCCGTCCTCGGTGGTGATCGCCAGTTCCCGGCATGCCTGCTCGAAGGCGCTCCTGAGGATCACCTGTTCGGTCGTCCTCGCTCCCAGGACCCCGATGACCTCGTTCCCTGCGGCCGTGAGGGCTCGTGCGACCGGGAGGGCGATGGCGACACCGACGCCGCCGGCAACGACGACACACGTCCCGAAACGATCGATCTCCGTGGGAGCTCCGAGGGGTCCGAGAACGTCAGCGAGGTGCTCCCCCGCTCCGAGGTCCTGCATCTCGGTCGTGGTTCGGCCGACGGCCTGCACTACGAGGGTGATCGTGCCGACCTCTGCGTCGAAGTCACAGATCGTGAGGGGAATCCGCTCGCTTCCGACCGTGGGTCGTACGATCACGAACTGACCCGGATGAGCGTGTGCGGCAACGCGTGGAGCCTCGACCACGAACTCGGTTGTGCCGGGCCCGACCGTGGACACCTCGGAGATGAGGAAGCGGTCCTTCACCTGCCAATGATACGCCAGCTCTGCCGCCCGACGTCAGGCGGCGCCGACGCTCGCGCCGGACCGCCGTTGATCCCTGCGCCATAGGAGCAGCGTCACGGCGCCGATCATGACCTGGGGGAAGTAGGTCGCCGCTCGCCAGATCATCGTCGACGCGAGGGCGCTGTTGTTGTCGAGGCCGAATGTCACGAGGATGCTCGTGATGATGGCGTCCGTCGTACCGAGGCCACCGGGCGGCACGGGTATGAACGTTGCGAGACGTCCGAACGCGAACGCAGCGAGTGCTTCAAATGGTGTGATCGGACCGGTCCAGCTCCCCTGGAGCGCGACGATGGCCAAGTAGAGGATCGAGAACTGAGCGAGCTGCTGCCCGACGTTGGCGAGGGTGATCAGCAGCCATCTGTCGAGGACGACGTCCACGATCGACGAGCGGAAACCCACGATGGCTTCCGTCGCATCGACGTCGATCTCCCGCTTTGTGAGCCTGCTCATCCAGCCGATGAACGAGTCGGCCCATCCCCCGATGCGTCGCGCCGTCGCCTCGTTCCTCAAGACGAGTGCAAAAAGGATCACGGCGACGATCACGGCCAATGTCGCCACCACCGTGATCGCTCCGGCCTCGACGCTCGCCTGACCGGTGATTGCGAGCCCTGCCAGGGCGATGACAGGCAACGAGAGCGTGACGAACGAGTTCCACGCCCCGGTGATCCCGATTGTCGCTGTCGAGGGAGCCGCAGCGATGCCGTAACTCTGGAGCATGCCGAACTGGACGGCGAGCCCGAAGGCTCCGCCCGCAGGCACCACGTTGGAGATCATGAACGACGTCTGACGAACCTTGAAAGCGTTCCAATAGCTGATCCTCGGCAGGGCCGCCGGGTAGGGAAGCACATAGATCGCGACCATCGCAACGGTAGCGAGCGCGATCATGCCGAGCTGCCAGGCCTCCATGCCTGCGATCGCTTCCCATGCGGCCTCGTAATCGCCGAACTGCGGCAGTACCACACCGAACACGAGCACGAGGATGATCACGGTGACGATTCCAGCGATCACCTGCTGCTTGCCGAACGCCGGCTTCTCAGGCGGTGTCGCGTTGTCCGTGCCGTCCGTCATCTGCTCGTGTCTCCGATTCTGACTGCCGCAAGCTAGCAGCGGTCCCGGAGCTCACGACGGCATAGACTCGGGGGCGGAGGTGCCATGACCATCGGATTTCTCGACCACCTCGCCGCGCAGACCGCAGGCCTCGAGCGGGACGGCCTGTACAAGTCGGAGAGGGTCATTGCGTCGCCGCAGGATGCCGTCATAACCCTGGCCGATGGGTCCGAGGTGATCAACTTCTGCGCGAACAACTACCTCGGACTTGCGAACGATCCGGAACTCGTCGACGCAGCGTCGAGGGCGCTCGCCACCTACGGCTACGGCATGGCGTCCGTGCGATTCATCTGCGGCACACAGACGGTCCACACGGCGCTGGAGGAGAGGATCTCGGAGTTCCTCGGTACCGAGTCGACCATCCTGTACTCGTCATGCTGGGATGCCAACGGTGGCCTGTTCGAGACGGTCCTCGACGAGCGTGACGCTGTCATCTCCGACGCGCTCAACCACGCATCGATCATCGACGGTATCCGTTTGTGCAAGGCATCCCTATACCGATACGCCAACAACGACATGGCCGAACTCGAAGCACGGCTTCGCGAGGCGAGCGACTCCCGATACCGCATGATCGCCACCGATGGTGTGTTCTCGATGGACGGGGTCATTGCGAACCTCCCCGCCATCTGCGACCTCGCTGACGAGTACGACGCCCTTGTCATGGTCGACGACTCCCATGCCGTGGGCTTCATCGGGGACCATGGTGGTGGG
>DATHUV010000031.1:0-3060 GCA_035461905.1 Acidimicrobiia bacterium
CACGTCCGAGGTTCGATTGCGTACGATCTCCGACGGCGAAGCATCGATCCGGATGACCTTCGCCGTACTGGATATCCGGGGAGGTCGTCCATAGTTCAAGATGTAGTTGAAGCGCGTTCCCACGATCAACAGGACATCGGCGGCATCGAGGACGCGTGATCTCGCCGCATACAGATTGAGCGGGTGATCGATCGGAAGGATCCCTCGCGCGAGAGAGGTCGTCACCACCGGCATTCCCAGTCGTTCGGCGAGGGTCCTCACCGAGTTCTCAGCGTTCGACCAGAGAACTCCGCTCCCGGCGATGAGGACGGGTCGCTCGGCAGAAGTCAGGAGTTCGACAGCGGCAGCGATGGCGTGCATCGGGAGTCGCGAACCGTCAGGTGGCGTCTTCGGATCGACTGTTGCTTTGGCAGTGTCGATCGAGCTGTCGGCATCCGAGCGAAGGACGTCGATGGGGATCTCCAGGAACGTTGGTCCCTGGACCGGCTCGGCGGCAACCGAGAATGCCTCTGACACGGCCTCACGAATCTGATCAGTGGTTCGAACGGACCTCGCGGTCTTCGAGACGGCGCCAACGAGGGCGATCTGATCGACGTCCTGGAGCGCGCCTTTGTCGATCTGTGGGATCGGCACCTTGCCGGCGATCACGACGACGGGACTCGCGGCTGACCACGCGGCAGCCATCGCGCTGATGCCGTTGGTCACCCCTGGCCCCGCTGTCAGACACGCGACTCCCGGTCGGCCAGTGAGCCGGGCGTAGGCATGGGCCATGTGGACCGCCGCGTCCTCGTGCCGGACATCGATGATCTCGATGTCGACGTCGAGGCATGCGTCGTAGATCGGCGCGATGTGGCCCCCATTGAGCGAGTAGACGCGGTCGACGCCATGGTCCACCAGCTGCTTCACCAGCAGTTCCGCGCCGTTCGCTGTCACGATCCGTTCCTTGCCAGCGATGTGAAGAGTTCACGATCGTCGATCACGCGTTGCGACTTGAACTCGGTCCGGTCGAGCGACGAGGGCTCGACGATCTCGATGGTCGGCCGAACGCCGATCCGGTTGGCGATCGCATCTGTGATGGCCGCCGTCGTTGTCTCGTGACCGGCTGCTCCGGCATCAGTGTGTTCGACCACGATCACGATGTGATCGGTGGAACCTTCCCGAGACACGACGATTCTGAATTCGCCGCCGAATCCATCGATCTGTCGAAGAATGTCCTCCACGGCGCTCGGATACACGTTGACACCTTTGACCACCAGCATGTCGTCGTAGCGTCCATGGAGCCCGTCCGGGAGTCTCGGATAGGTCCTGCCGCATGCGCATGGGTCATCAGTCCATTTCGCACGGTCGCCAGAGACGAGCCTGATCATCGGTTGCGACGTTCGCTCGAGGTGCGTGTAGACCGGTGTACCGACGCCTCCGAATGGCACAGGATCGAACGTCTCGGGGTCGCACACCTCGGTGTACACGATGTCCTGGTATAGGTGCATGCCGCTGCGCTCGGTGCATTCGGCCGACGTCATCCAGGGCATCATCTCGGCCATCGTTCCCATGTCGATGCATGATCCACCGAATGTCTTCTCGATCAGGGCCTTCGTCGCGGGAATCCCCGCTCCCGGTTCGCCCGAGAAGATCAGAATCCGGAACCCGAGGTCTCGGGGATCGACTCTGAGATCAGCGGCCACCTCAGCGAGGCGCATGGCGTAGGACGGAGTGCCGTAGAAGACGGTCGGTTGGACCGTGAGCGCCCACTCGATTGCCCGAGCCGTTTGTCCCGGGAGACCGGCACCGAAGGGGAAGCTCCGCGCGCCGATTCTCTCGCACCCTGCAAGCGCACCCCACGATCCGACATAGAGGCTGAAGAAGGAGCAGATCATGACCGAGTCCGACGGGCGGATGCCGGCACCCCACATTGCTCTCGCGTGGGCCTCCCCGATTCGCGCCCAGTCGTCGCGCCCGATCGCGAATGCCGTGGGCTTCCCCGTCGTTCCGCTGGTGCCGTGGATGTGGAAGACCTCGGCAGCGTCGATTCCGAGGTAGTCGCCAAAGGGCGGATGGTCACGTTGCGCGTCGCGGAGATCGGATTTCGTGATCACCGGGAACCTTCGAAGGTCCTCGAGTGTCTCAAGGGTCGATGGGGACACCGCCGCTGCCGCCCAGCGGTCTCGGTAGAAGGCTATGGACGTCCATGCATACTCGACCTGTGCCCGCAGCTTCGCGAGGATGATGGCATCACGATCGCCGGTTGGAGCCATCTCGACTTCGGGAAGCCACGCGTTCTCGCTCGTGTCAGGGAGGTAGTGCGGATCGTATCGAGGGGGCCAGACGCTGACATCGACACCACGTGCGAGAAGTGAGTTCGAATCGATCACGATTCGCCCATCTTGCGATCCCTGCGGTGCACGACGGACCTGACGACATCCACCACGTGACCAAGAGGCGCCTCTTGATCGATGACCTCGACGACTCCGAGGGAGCGCAGCTCCCTCGCATCGTCGTCAGGGATGACGCCTCCACATACCAGCGGAATCTCTCGCGCTCCGTATGCATGCATCGCCTCGACCACGAGAGGAACCAACGTCAGGTGAGCGCCGGAGAGGATCGACAGACCGACGACGTCGACGTCTTCCTCGACGGCGATCCTGGCCACCTGTTTCGGGGTGAGGTGGAGACCACCGTAGACCACCTCCATCCCGGCATCGCGGAGCGCCCTGGCGACGATCCGGGCTCCGCGGTCATGGCCATCGAGTCCCACCTTGGCTACCAGAACCCTGACCCGATCGGTCGGCACTGAGGGAGGATCCGTGTGGGACACGACCGTGACCTTCCGACTCTCTTGTCTCATTGTGAAATGGCATCTTACCATGCGCAAAGATGTGAGACGGCTCCGCGGTCCACGCGGGTGGAACGGACCGGGACATCAGCCATGTGCCGAGCTGTGGTGCCCCGATCGACGGTCGAGCGGCTTCATCCATTGCATCATCGAGCCCAGTGACGCGTCTCCTTTTCTCACACGTGGTCACTGATCGTCAAGGCTCCTGACGGGCAGACGAGGACGGCTTC
>DATHUV010000032.1:0-1806 GCA_035461905.1 Acidimicrobiia bacterium
TCCTCGTGGGAGCAGTCACGGCCGCCTGGACCCTCCAACGACGAGATCTCACCTGAGCGTCCCCTCGGGCAACGGCGACCCTGCGCACCGCTCGGTTGGACGCGAGACACCCCCTGTCACCGATTTCTGTCAACTACCGACGCAGCCGACAGAGGGTCAGGTACTTCCTGGCCCTCTGTCGCGTTCGGAGGGAGCACCTCGAGGCGGATCGATCCTGAGTGATCTATGCGACGGAGTCCTGGCTGCTGCGTCGGCGGAGTCCCGGATCCAGGGTCGCCGCTGCCCGAGGGGACGCTCAGGTGAGATCTCGTCGTTGGAGGGTCCAGGCGGCCGTGACTGCTCCCACGAGGAGATACGCACCGATGGTGACGGCTGCGACTGGAATCGACGTCAGGTTCGAGGCTCGGGTGACTTCAGCGAGGGCATGAGCGGCTTGTCCGGGCGTGAACCTGGAGAGTTCGGGAACGAATCCGCTGGCCATGTTCTCGACGACGAGGACCCATATGAGTCCGCCGACGATGGCCGCGACCTGATGTCGGACGATCGCTCCGACGGCTGTGCCGATCGCTGCCCATCCTGCGGTCCCTGCGATGAGGCCGGCGAATGCCCGGACGTCGGTGGCTGTCACCGACACCGCACTGTCTTTCACACCGGCGAACGCCGATGCCAGCGCGATCATGACCATCAGCGAACCCAGTGTCATGACCACCGCGGCGAGGGCGGAGACGATGGTCTTTGCTCCGAGCACTCGGATCCGATCGGTGCTGGTGAGGAAGGTCGACACGATGGTTCCGTGCCGGTATTCGTCGGTGAAGCTTCGGATTCCGAGGATGAGCGCGAACCCGCCGAGGATGATCGAAGCCAGAAAGTAGAACATCTGGTCGTGGATCGGGCCGGTGAGTTGTCCGGCCCCGACACTCATCACCGTCGAGAGTGTGCCGAGAGCGACGACCAGGGCTGCCCCGGCAACGATTCCGAGACCGGTTCGAGTGGTGAGGATCTTGCGGATCTCGCCGCGGATCAAGTCAGACACGTTGTTGTTCTCCTTCTGTGAGTGAGAGGAACACGTCCTCCAGGGTGTTTGTGCCGCGTGCGAGTTCGTGCAGCGTGATGCCTTCGGATCTCGCCACCTCGCCGATACGGTCCGCTGTCATCTCTTGGACGCGGAGGCGGCCATCTGGGAGGGGTTCGACGGTTGCGCCCGCCTGCTCGAGAGCCTGGGTCAGCCGCCCGTTGTCCGATGTGGCGACCACCACATGGTCGGCACCGACCAGATCGGTGATCGTGGTGTGGGTGACGAGCTTTCCTCGCCTCACGACGACGACCTCGTCGACCAGATGGGCCATCTCGGTCAGTACGTGACTGGAGACGAACGCGGTGCGTCCGGAGTCGGCATAGGACCGAAGGAACGATCGCATCCAGCGGATCCCAGCCGGGTCCAGGCCGTTGGCCGGCTCATCGAGCAGCAACAGGTCAGGGTCGCCGATGATGGCCCCTGCCAGCCCGAGCCGCTGTCGCATCCCCAGCGAGAACGTTCCCACCCGGCGATCGGCCGCTTCGGTCAACTCGACCTCGTCGAGGACCTCATCGACACGGGCCGACTTGACGCCTGCCATGTCGGTGAGCGTCCTCAGGTGGGCTCTGGCGGTCCGCCCCGGGTGGAACCCTTCTCCGTCGATCAACGCACCCACCTTGAACACCGCATCCTCGAGGCTCCGATACGGCGCACCGAGCACGCGGGTCTCGCCCGAGTCGGGACGGATCAACCCGAGGATGGCTCGCATCGTCGTGGTCTTGCCTGCCCCG
>DATHUV010000033.1:0-14172 GCA_035461905.1 Acidimicrobiia bacterium
CAGCGGCCACCCTCACCACAGGAACTGTCGCCGTGACGATCGGCATGGTCGTCGTCTTCATCGTCGCGACGGTGACCGTGGGCGTGTGGATCGTCGATCGAAGCTCCGCGCTCGTCCAGCAACGGTTCCGCGGTCGGGACCACATGCTGACGCTGGTCGTCGTGTTGGCGTTCGGTTGGGGCGCCTTCACCCAGTTCCTGCATCTCGAGCCCGTTCTCGGTGCCTTCGCCATCGGCATCCTCTTCGGTCGATCAAACCGCCTCCCAGCGGACACCATCCACAAGATCGAGGCGATGGCGCTCGCTGTCTTTGCGCCGATCTTCTTCGCCGTTGCGGGATTGAAGGTCGACATCACGGCGATCCTCACGCCGCAACTCCTGTCGCTCACCCTTGTCGTCATCGCCGTGGCAACGGTCGGGAAGGTCGTGGGAGCGTACCTCGGCGCCCGACTCCTCTCAGGGCAGGACCATTGGTCGGCGCTGGCCTACGGGTCAGGATTGAACGCCCGTGGTGCCCTCGAGATCATCATTGCGACCATTGGTCTCTCCCTTGGGATCCTCACACAGGAGATGTTCTCGATCATCGTTGTGATGGCAATTGCGACATCGCTCATGGCGCCGGTTGCCCTGCGGTACACGACGGGTCGAATCGAGGTGGGTGAGGAGGAACGCAAGCGTCTCCAGAAGGAGGCTGCGCTCCAGAAGTCCTTCGTGGGACAGATCAGCCGAGTCCTGGTCCCTGTTCGGCCCGGAGGCGAGTCGGTCCGGTTCACGAGGGAGATCCAGTCGGCACTCCTCAACCAGTTCCATCGAATGAAGAGCATCTCCGTCACGCTGTGTGTCGCGACACCTCCCGAGGGCCGAGCAGCCGCAGCCGAGTATCTCGGGGGGCTCAAGGAACTCTTCGACTCCACAGTGACGACCCGGGTCCTCCCCTCGACCGACCCTGTGGACGCGATCCTGCACGAGGCTGCAGGAGGCTACGACCTCATGGTGCTGGGTGCGTCCACGGCGGAGAGGTCCCGCACGAGCCTGTTCGGCCCGGTGATCGATGATCTCATCAAGCTGTCGCCGTGCCCGACGATGCTGGTGCGGGCGGTCGATCTGGACTCCGGTTGGGAGCCCCAGCGGATCCTCGTCGCCACCAACGGCACTGCGGAGGCAACACGAGCGGCTGAACTCGCCCTCACGGTCGTCGGGGAGGGCGTCGAGGTCATCGGTGTGCACATCGTGACCGTGTCGCATGGTTGGTCTGCACGAGGCAATGCGGAGGATGTGACATCTGAGCTCGATCGAGCTGCGCTGAATCTCGGTCGCGGGATTCGAACGTACAGCCGTCGTGCCGACGACGTAACGAGCGGCATCCTCGCTGCCATCGACGAGTTCCGGGCCGATCTCCTCGTCCTTGGCACGAGCGTACGGGCAGGCACCACCTCGCTCCACCTCGGGCCCCGAGTCGAACATCTCGTCAGCGACGCACCGATCCCGGTCATGGTGGTGAACAGGTAACGCTCCTCCTGCCATGCGACTGGTCAACGACGGTGGGGGATGGTATGTTGTAAACGTTTACAGAAAACGTTTACAGTGCGGTGCCCATGAACCACAGCGACCGTGTCACCATCGCCGATGTCGCCAACGAGGCGGGTGTGTCGATCGCGACGGTGTCGAGGGTGATGCACAACAAGGAAGGTGTGTCGCAGCACACCTTCGCCCGTGTGCAGGAGACGATCGACCGCCTCGGTTACGAATCCAGCCTCGTCGCACGCAGCCTCCGCAGTCGACGAACGAATGTCATCGGGTTCAGCGTCTCTGAGATCGAGCCCTTCAGCGCCGAGCTGCTCAAGGGAGCGGCGAGGGCGCTGAGGGGGTCCGGGTTCGAGCTGATCGTCTACGCCGGCAACAACTCAGGACCCGAGACTGCAGGTTGGGAACGCCGACACCTGTCCCGCCTCAGCGGCACCCTCACGGACGGGACCGTTCTGGTAACGCCCGCGCTCCTGGAGGTGTCATCGAGTACTCCCGTGGTTGCGGTCGACCCGCACGTCGGTGCCTCGACCCTACCGACCGTCGCATCCGACAACCTCGCAGGGTCCATAGCGGCGACGGAGTACCTGATCGGCCTCGGCCACCGCAGGATCGGACACCTCGCCGGCCGCCTCGATCTCCGATCGGCAGAGCTGCGCGAGCAGGGGTATCGGATCGCCCTCGAGCGAGCGGGAATATCGATTGACCCTGACCTGATCCGAGTGGGTGGATACGATCCAGCGACGGTGCGCGAGCCGGTGTGTGAGCTGCTCCAACTCGCCGATCGCCCAACCGCCATCTTCGCGGCGAACGACCTCTCCGCCATCCAGACCATGCAGGTGGCTGCCGAACTGGGGATCGACGTCCCCGAGGACCTGTCTGTCATCGGCTTCGACAACATTCCGGAGTCCGCGCTCGTCGAGCCCGCGCTGACGACCATCGACCAGTCGATTCAGGACATGGGATACGAAGCCACCCGCATGCTCCTGCGCATCATCGAAGACCCTACGGCGGACCCTCGACACATGACGCTCCCAACGGAGCTGGTCGTGCGTCGATCGTGTCGGCCACCGCGATCGTGAGGAAGCCCGGACATGAGAGGAACGCTCGATTCGAGGGGCTCATCCGCAAGGGAGAAACGACCGTCGCCGTATCGGCGACAGAGGGAGACGGGCAAATGAAGAAGACATGGAGCAAACTCCTCGTGCTTCTGGCCGTTGTCGCGTTGCTGGCTGCTGCGTGCGGCGACAGCAGCTCCGACACGACCGAGGGCACCGATGACACCACGACGACGGCAGCTTCGGCCGATCCCGTCGTGATCGACTGGTGGCACATCGAGAACAACGATCCGGGTCTGTCGATATGGCAGGACGCCGCGGACGCGTACATGGCAGATCATCCCAACGTGAAGATCAACATCACCGTCCAGGAGAACGAAGCCTTCAAGGCGGCCCTGCAGACAAATCTCCAGGCCGGTGATGTCCCCGACATCTTCCAGTCGTGGGGCGGCGGGGTGCTCCGCGAGCAGGCTGACGCAGGACTGGTGCAGGACGTGACGTCGCTCGCCTCGGCATGCATCGATCAGCTCGAGCCGGGTGCGGTGAGCATCATGGACGTCGACGGCAAGCTCTACGGTTTCCCCTGGGACCTCGGAATCGTCGGGTTCTGGTACAACAAGACGCTGTTCGAACAGGCGGGCATCGACGGACCTCCTGCGACGTGGTCGGAGCTCCTGGATGACGTAGAGGCGCTCAAGGCTGCCGGGATCACCCCGATCGCAGTGGCCGGCGGCGACAAGTGGCCCGCCATGTTCTGGTACGCGGAGCTGGCGCTGCGTCTCGGCGGTGCCGACGTCATGCAGCAAGCCGCCATCGATGGCAACTTCAACGATCCGGCGTTCGTCCAGGCCGGTGAGATGCTCGAAGAGCTGATCGCCATGGATCCCTTCCAGGCGGGTTTCTTGGCCGCCGGATGGGACGGGCCTGACGGGCAGGCCGCAGCTGTCGCCAACAGCGAAGCCGCGATGCACCTCATGGGCCACTGGGCACCCGGAACGCAGAGCTCGAACGGACCTGACCTTGCCGCCACCGGCGAGCTCGGTTGGTTCCAGTTCCCCGCCGTCGAGGGCGGAAAGGGAGCTGCCACGGACGCATTCGGGGGAGGCAACGGGTACGCAATCGGGAAGGACGCGCCACCTGAGGCTGTCGACTTCCTCTGCTACCTGACCAGCCCTGAAATCGCTCGGCAGGTCGGTGCGACAGGGTCCCGCCTTCCCGTCACAATCGGGGCGGAGGATTCCATCACGGATCCGAACCTCGTTGATGTGATCGCGGGACGTGGAGAGGCCACGTACGTCCAGCTGTACCTCGACCAGGCGTATCCGCCTGCTGTCGGTGCGGCGGTGAACGACGCGATCCAGACGCTGTTTGCGGGCACGGGTACACCCCAGGACGTGGTCGACGCGGTGAACGCCGCTTGGGCGAGCGAATAGCGACCCCGAACTGACGTGAACGCCTGAAAGATGGCAGGTCGCCGGGATCGGCGACCTGCCATCATCCCTGGCACCGTCAGCGCAGGAGGTATCCACGACATGACGACGGTCCGGGCCGGGGCGCCCACACTCGACGCGCCTGAACGCACCAAGAAGCGGCGGCGATGGCCGGTCATCCTCGCCTTCTTGGCTCCGGCCCTGTTCCTGTATGGCGCGTTCGTCATGCTCCCGATCCTCCAGGGCATGCGGTTCAGCCTCTACGACTGGAACGGCCTCGAACCCCTCACCGACTTCGTTGGTCTCGACAACTTCACCGCTGCCTTCAAGGATCCCTCGTTCCGCGGAGCCCTGACGCACAACGGGATCATCCTCATCCTCTCGCTCCTCCTGCAACTCCCGTTCGCGATGTTCCTTGCGGTCCTGCTCGACCAGAGGATCCGCGGCCGGGCGATGATGAGGATGATGTTCTTCGCCCCGTACGTCCTCAGCGAGGTCGTCACGGCTGTGGTGTGGCGTCAGATCATGCGTCCGAACGGCATGCTCAACGCAACACTTTCGGGGATCACCGGGAGCGAAGTTCAGGTCCTTTGGCTCGCAAACCCCGACATCGTGCTGTACAGCGTCTTCTTCGTCGTCTCGTGGAAGTACTTCGGGTTCCACATGATCCTGATGCTCGCCGGGTTGCAGCAGGTTCCCGATGAGCTCGAGGAGGCCGCGTCCATCGATGGTGCATCGTGGTGGCAGACATTCCGCTACATCACGCTTCCCCTCCTCGGACCGACCGTTCGGGTGTCCATATTCCTGTCGATGATCGGCTCTCTCCAGCTGTTCGACCTGGTCTGGGTCATGACGGGAGGTGGGCCGGTCAACGCCTCGAACACCATGGCCACGTACATGATCGATTGGGGATTCCGACGTTCGCAGTTCGGCTACGCCAGTGCTGTGTCGGTGATCGTCTTCGGGCTGTCGCTGCTCGTCGCACTGGCATATCAGCGCTGGGTGCTCTCGCGCGACATCGAGGGATCGCTCACCGCGATGGGGCAGTGACGATGGTGAGCGTTGCCAACCCCGGGAGCCGTCAGGATCCGAAGCGTCGGGCACGCGCAGCCGTGACGCGAGGGTTCCTGTACCTGGCGGCGTTCGCCGTCCTCGGCGCCGTCATCATTCCCGTGGTGTACGCCGCGCTCAGCGGATTCCGCGACTCCGCCCAGCTGGCGGGTGACCCGGTCGGTTTCCCGGATCCCTGGGTGTTCACCAACTACGCCGATGTGCTCACGTCCGGGTCGTTCTGGCGCCAGGTCGGCTCCAGCACGCTGATCGCCGTCATCACGGTCGCCATCGCACTCCCTGCTGCGTCGCTCGCCGCCTTCGTGATCTCGCGGTTCACCTTCAAGGGCCGGGAGGCGATCTACCTCCTCTTCACGTTCGGGCTGCTGTTCCCCGTTGCCGTGGCGATCCTTCCTCTGTTCATCGTCATTCGACAGCTCGACCTGCTGAACACGGTGTGGGGCGTCGCCCTTCCGCAGGCAGCGTTCGCTCTTCCACTGTCGATCGTGATCCTCCGACCATTCTTCGCCTCCATTCCCGGCGAACTCGAGGAAGCAGCGATCCTCGATGGTGCAGGTCCGCTCAGGTTCTACTGGTCGGTGCTCTTGCCTCTCTCGCGACCGGTCATGAGTACGATCGCCGTGCTAACGCTGGTGACGAGCTGGAACGCGTTTCTCCTTCCCGTCATCGTTCTGACCGATCCGGCGGGATGGACGCTTCCCGTCGGCGTGACCAACTACTCGACGCAATACACGACCGATACCGCCCGAGTTCTCGCGTTCACTACGCTGGCCATGATCCCTGCGTTGATCTTCTACATGGTCGCCGAACGCCAGATCGTAAAGGGTCTCTCAGCAGGAGCAATCAAAGGATGACAGCGGAAACCACCACAGTCCCGATGGGCGCCGCGTACCGGGATCCGAGCCGTCCGATCGATCACAGGGTCGATGACCTCCTCGACCGCATGACGCTCCGTGAGAAGGTCGCACAGCTGGGATCGGCATGGGTCTTCGAGATCCTGAGCGGCGACATCGTCGCAGCGGGACGGATCATGGAGCTCTTCCCCGACGGACTCGGACAGGTAACGCGCGTCTCAGGAGCGAGCGGATACACCCCGGAGGTCGCCGCGCGCGTCACGAACCAGATCCAGAGGCAACTCGTCGAGGAGACCCGCCTGGGCATTCCCGCCATGGTCCACGAGGAGATCTGCTCCGGGATGATGGGTCGGGGGTTCACCGTGTTCCCCCAGGCCATCGGCGTGGCGAGCACCTTCGATCCTGCGCTGAACGAAGCGATCGCCGACGTGATCAGGGAGCAGATGCGGAGTGTCGGATCCCATCAGGGTTTGTCCCCCGTCCTCGACGTGTGTCGTGACCCACGATGGGGTCGGACGGAGGAGACGTATGGGGAAGATCCCTATCTGGTTGCCCGCATGGGCGGTGCGTTCGTGACCGGACTCCAGGGTCCCGACCTGTCCGACGGAGTCGTCGCAACGGCGAAGCACTTCGTCGGGTACGGGGCATCCGAAGGCGGAATGAACTGGGCACCGGTCCACGTGGGTGACCGCGAGCTTCGCGAGGTCTTCCTTCATCCCTTCGAGGCCGCTGTGAAGGAGCAGGGCCTGCGATCGGTGATGAACGCCTACCACGAACTCGACGGCGTTCCGTGTGCGGCGAACGGGGAGCTGATGAACGGAGTCCTCCGCGACGAGTGGGGCTTCGAGGGAACCGTGGTCTCGGATTACTTCTCGATCAACCAGCTCGACGTCTATCACGGCGTTGCGTCGGGGAAGCCGGAGGCCGCGGCGATGGGTCTCGGAGCTGGGATCGACGTCGAGCTTCCCTCCACGGACTGCTTCGGGGATGCGATTCTCGAAGCGCTCCGGGACGGTCTGGTGGATCCTTCGGCGATCGATGCCGCCGTGCGCCGAACACTCGAGCTCAAGTTCGAACTCGGGCTGTTCGAGAACCCCTATGTCGACGAAGGCGCAGCAGGGCCCGCAGTCGACACCGATGGACATCGAAACCTCGCGTCAGTCGTCGCCTCCCGGAGCCTCGTCCTGCTGAAGAATGACGGCGTACTTCCCGTCGATGCGTCCGTGGGAACGATCGCGGTGATCGGGCCGAATGCCGATGTGGCTCGGAACCTCTACGGCGACTACTCGTACCCCGCCCACATCGAGTCGCTTCGCGAGATGCACCGCTCGAGCAACGTGTTCGGCATCCCGATCCCTGACGATCTCGACATCACCGAGACTGAACTCTCCTCACCCTCCGTACTCGAAGCGCTTCGGTCACGCTTCGGCGGCGCGGTTCGGTTCGCCAGAGGGTGCGAAGTCAACGACGATGATCGAAGCGGATTCGCCGAGGCGGTCGAGCTCGCCGCCCTGGCGGACGTGGTCATCCTCGTCGTCGGCGACAAAGCGGGCCTCACGGATGACTGCACCAGCGGTGAGAGCCGCGACCGGTCGAGCCTCGACCTGCCGGGTGTCCAGGAGGAGCTTGCTCGACTGGTCCTTGAAACGGGCACACCGGTGGTGACGGTGATGGTCGTCGGGAGGCCGTGTGGGAGCGAATCGCTCCATGAGCGGTCGTCTGCCGTCCTCGTCGCGTGGTTGCCCGGGCAGGAGGGCGCCGACGCGATCGCCCATGCCATCGCCGGCGCAGTCAATCCGGGTGGCAAGCTGCCGATGTCGTTTCCGCGATCGGTCGGACAGCTCCCCGTCTTCTATGGCCACAAGGTGTCCGGAGGCCGCTCGCATTGGAAGGGCGACTACGTTGATGGCCCGACATCACCGTTGTACCCGTTCGGGTATGGGCTGAGCTTCACAAGCTTTGACGTCCACGATGTCGTCCTCGAGACCCCGGTGGCTGGCGTTGGTGACACCATCATCGTGTCCGCGTCGGTCACGAACACCGGGGAGGTCCCAGGAGACGAGGTTGTCCAGGTGTACGTCGCGGACCCCGTCGCCACGGTGACTCGGCCCATCATCGAGCTCAAGGGCTTCCTGCGCCTGATGGTCGACGCGATGCAGACCGAAAGGGTGCGGTTCGAGATACCCGTTGCCCAGTTGGGCTTCTACGACGCTGCGCTGCGGTACGTCGTAGAGGCCGGCGCGATCGATGTCTTCGTCGGAACCTCCGCGGTCGACCTGATCCCGGCTGGCCGGGTTGTGATCGAGGGTGGAGGACCGGTTGACAAGGCATTCAACGGAAGCGCCTCCGTCGTCTGAGATCGACTGCCGGTGGGGACTCCCGTCGATGGCCGAGCGCCCATACACTGACCAACGGTGAACGCTCCCGACTACAGATCCCCGGACGCAGCGGATCGGTTAGGAACCGATCCGGCGCATCGATCCGTGACAGCTCCGGGCCTGATCGAGATCGACGGTGTGACCTACTACACCGTGCCCGAAGTCGACCGTATGTCGCCGTTCCTCATGTCGGTTGTGAGCGACGGCGACCGATGGATGTTCATCTCGAGCAACGGCGGGGTCACCGCAGGGAGGCGGGACGTCGCTGGCGCCCTCTTCCCGTACGAGACCGACGATCGGCTCCATCACCTGGCCGGAGTCAATGGGCCGGTGACGGCCATGCGCATCGTTGGCGACAACGGCGACGCCATATGGCGTCCGACCACCGGTCGCTGCGGCGCGCATCGGGTCCGGACCCTGTACAAGTCGGTCGTCGGCGACGCTGTGGTCTTCGAGGAGCGCGACGAGGCGACCGGTCTCACCTTCCGGTACCGCTGGTCGAGCAGTGATCGGTTCGGCTTCATGAGGACCGCCACGCTGGAGAACGATGGCAACGCGCGAGCCACGGTGGAGCTGATCGATGGGCTTCGGAACATCCTTCCGCACGGGCTCGATCCATCGATCTACCTTCCCATGGGCAACCTCTCCAATGCGTACAAGCGCAGCGAGCTCATCGACCCCGATCTCCGACTCGCCGTCTACTCCCTCGAATCCCTGCTGACGGACAGGCCGGAGCCGGCGGAGGCGCTGCGAGCGACGGTCGTCTGGTCAGTCGGCCTCGAGGCTGCAACGGTGTCACTCGATCCGGAAGGGGTTCGAGCCTTCGAGATGGGCAGGGGCGACGGCGGCGGCCGCTCCATCGTCACGGGGCTTCCCGGCGCGTACTTCCTGACGAGCACCTTGGATCTCGAGCCCGGCGACAGCCGGACATGGCACATCGTCGCCGATGCCAGTCTCGACCACCGAGCACTCGCCGCTCGCAGACGGGAGCTGAGGTCGCTCGGCGATCCATCGACCGACCTCGTCGCGTCGGAACGGGAGGCGTCCCGCTCGCTGGTGGAGATCATGGCGCGTGCCGACGGTCTGCAGTGCACGGGCGACGAGATCGCAACGGCGCACCATTTCTCGAACGTCACCTACAACGTCATGCGCGGCGGAGTGGCCCTCGATGGCTACCGCGTCGACGTGCGTGCCTTCACCAAGTATGTCGCGCTTCGTAACGCACCGGTGGCCGCCCGTCACCAGAAGTTGCTGGACACCCTAGACGTCGGTGTCGAACGGCGCGAACTGATTCGACGGATCGCAGAGACGGGTGACGTGGATCTCGTCAGGCTCGGGCACGAGTACCTGCCGTTCTCCTTCTCGAGGCGTCATGGCGATCCGAGCCGCCCGTGGAACACCTTCTCGATCCGTGTGACCGATTCGGACGGTCACCCCGTCACTTCCTATGAGGGGAACTGGCGCGACATCTTCCAGAACTGGGAAGCCATGTGCGTGAGCTTTCCCGAGTACCTCCCCGACATCGTCTCCGTGTTCGTCGATGCCTCGACGCCTGACGGGTTCAATCCCTATCGAATCACCAGCGACGGTATCGATTGGGAGGTCCTCGACCCCGACGATCCGTGGAGCAACATCGGGTACTGGGGCGACCATCAGATCGTCTACCTGCTTCGCCTGCTCGAGCTGAGCGAACGCTACCTCCCCGGCTCGATCGAAGAACTCCTCGGCCTGGCCCGGTTCACGTACGCCGACGTCCCGTATCGCATCGTTCCCTACGACAGGCTGGTCGTCGACCCGAAGTCGACGATCGAGTTCGACGAGGAGGCCGCGCGGCGGACTGATGAGCGGGTCAGGTCCGTCGGTGCAGACGGCAAGCTCGTGTGGAGGGATCGATCCATCTACCACGTCACGCTTGTGGAGAAGCTCCTGGTCCCTGCGCTTGGGAAGCTCTCCAACTTCGTGCCTGGAGGCGGCATTTGGATGAACACGCAGCGGCCCGAGTGGAACGATGCGAACAACGCGCTCGTCGGGAACGGGTTGTCGATGGTGACCCTGTACCAACTGCGCCGCTACATCGGCCACCTATGGCGCCTCCTGAACGAGTCGGACCTAACCGCCGTGGAGCTCTCGAATGAGGTTGCCACATGGCTCACCGCCGTGACGGAGGTGCTCCGGTCCGCGCCCCTCGACGTTGAACCTGGGTCATCCGATCGCGTTCGCAAGGAGGTCATGGATGCGCTCGGGGGCGCGTTCTCCGACTATCGGCTGCGCTACTACCGAGACGGGTTCTCCGGCACGACGCCGATCCCTGTTGCCGACATGGTGGAACTCTGTGAGGTCGCGACGAGACACATGGACGCGACGATCCTGGCCAGCAGGCGTCCCGACGGTCTGTTCCACTCGTACAACATGGTTCGATTCACGAACGGCTATGGGTCAGCGAGCGTGGAGCACCTCGGTGAGATGCTCGAGGGCCAGGTGGCGGTGATCGAGAGCGGGGTGCTCGACCCCGATCAGTGCGCTGGCGTCGTGGACGCGTTGTTCGCGAGTTCCATGTACCGGGCGGATCAGAACAGCTTCATGCTCTACCCGGCCCGGCATCTGCCCTCCTTCCTTGACAAGAACGTGGTTCAACGATCTGTCATCGACGGGAATCCCCTTCTCTCTGCGCTCGTAGCTGTGACGGACGAGTCGATCATCGCCACCGATGTCGATGGTCGGGTGCGCTTCACTCCCGCGGCATCGACGAAGGAGGATCTCGCGATCGAGCTCAACCGGCTCGCCGCCAAGGACTGTTGGCGTGACCTCGTGAGAGACCACCGTATCGCGACGATCCGCGCGTACGAGGAGACGTTCGGCCATCAGTCATACACCGGCCGGTCGGGCTCGATGTACGGGTACGAAGGGATCGGCTCGATCTACTGGCACATGGTCGCGAAACTCCTGGTCGCGGTCCAGGATGCCGTGTTTCGGTCGGTCTCGTCGGGGGCCTCTCCTGAAGTGGTCAGGCGCCTCGTCGACGGATACTGGCGGGTTCGGTCGGGCATGGGATCCGACAAGACCCCGAGGGAGCACGGCGCAATCCCGATCGACCCGTACTCGCACACACCTGCACATGCAGGCGCGCAGCAGCCCGGCATGACGGGGCTCGTGAAAGAGGAGATCCTCGTTCGTCCTGCGGAGCTCGGCGTCCTGGTCGAGAGGGGAGAGATCACGTTCGACCCGACCTTTGTCCGGAGGCGAGAACTGCTCGATCACCCCCAGGCTTGGTCCACGCTCAACACATCACTCGAGTGGGTGGCGACGGACCTCCATCCTGGATCGTTCGCGTCGACCGTGTGCCAGGTTCCGATCATTGTCGCCACTGCCGAGGAGGCGAGCGTCGAAGTCGAGTTCACCGACGGAACGAAGAGCCGGTGGACGGGCCGGTCGCTGGGCAAGGAGACAAGTTCGATGATCTTCGCCCGCTCCGGTGAGGTGGTGCGCGTGCACGCCCACATCCCGGTGCGGGACGAGTAACCGGTCGCTCCGCTGAACGCCGGACCGCCAGCCGCCCACATCTGGGCACCGGTCCGGGAACCGTGCACCGGCCTCCGGACGTCGAATCCGACAACGCTCGGAAGGAGCACACCGTGGGTCGATTGATACCGATCGGAGCACTGCTGGCGTTCGCGGTCATTGCGTCGGGGTGCGCATCCCCCGACGGCACCCCGACGAGCGAGTCGACCACGACGACGATCTCCAACGTCGGAGGAGACGTGGAGCCTGTCCAACGTCCCTCGGAGGTCTACCCACACGACCGTGGGGACGTCCGCGGCACCCTTGTCCGGGAGACGAACGGCTGCTGGACGATCGACACGGGTGCGGGTCCTCTCGTTGTTGTGTTTCCTATCGGCACCAGCGTCGACCACGCCACCGGCGTTGTCACCACTGCGGATGGCTTCGCCCTGGCAAACGGCGAGACGGTCGAAGGCGTCGGTGGCCTCACCGCCGTGAACGACCTCCCGGGAGCACCCGATGGGTTCTGGAGCAACTACCTGGGATTCTGCGATCCGGTTGCCCTCCAGGTTCTCGTCGTCGACGAGTTCACACCGATCGACTCCGGCGAGGCGATGACCGACGAGGAACTCGTCGCGTTGCTCACCGACGCGACCCTTGCCGTGTCGTGGCCGTGTGGTCTCGGATTCACACTGTCGGACGAGGACCAAGGGGTGGCGATCTACGTCTACCCCTCCGCCGCCGAACCTCCGACCGTGACCCCCGTGGTGCTGCCTGATCCCGGGTGGGAGGGATCCGTGGTCCTCGGGACGAACCTCCTCGTCAACCACTGCGATGACGTGGTCGAACCTCACGAACCCGTGCGGGTGGAGACCGCCGTGTGGCCGATCATCGGCGGGACGATCGACTTCGAGGCTCCCTCCGAACTCTGCGGCGCGGCAGGTCCGATCGAGGCGACGCTGCGCGGTCTGGTCGTCGCCGGTCCGCTCGGATCGATGACGCTGCCCGACCTTGACGTCGTGAACACCGCCTACGGGTGCTTTGCCGGCTGAGGACGCAGCCCCGTCCGACCGCAATCCTTGGTAACCGGTGGGCGGGACGAGCCGATCGGCGCGAAGCTACGCTGACCGCAGTTTCGAGTATCTGGCGGATCAGGGAGGAGCACGGATGTCGGGAACACTTCATGACTGGATCGAGGGTTACCGGGCGGCATGGGAAGCCCGCGACGCGGACGCCGTCATAGAGCTGTTCCGTCCGGAGGCCACCTACCGATCCAACATCTTCGAGGAGCCGCATCGGGGTCGGGAAGGTATCAGGGCGTACTGGACATCGGTCACCGAGGCCCAAAGTGATGTCACGGTCCGCATGGGCAAGCCGTATGTCGACGGTTCGCGTGTAACCGTCGAGTTCTGGACCAACATGAAGGTATCGGGTGATGACGTCACCCTGCCAGGCTGCCTCCTCCTCCACTTCGACGACGACGGGCTGTGCACCAGCCTCCACGAGTACTGGCACTTCGAGCCAGGCACCCACCAACCCCCGCCTGAGTGGGGTACCTGAGCTCCGTTGACGAGTGGATTCGCCCTGTTCGGGTGGGAGTGTTTGGTATAGGGTTGGGCCACTAAATGGGGAGTAGGTTGACGATGACACGATCGCTCGGTGAGTTGCGGGTGCTTGGTGCGGTTGTTGGTCGTGTCGGTGTCGTGGCGTGTCTTGTCGCTGCTGTTGTGGTTGCGGCGGGGGTGGCGCCGGCGGCTGCGGGTGTGGATGGTGACGGTGACGTGGATGCGGTGTTCGCCAGCGCTAACCAGCCGGATCGGGTGTGTGTCGGTGACGGGTCGGGTGGGTTCACCTGTTCGGATGTGAGTTCTGACACCTACAGCAGCTTTGGGGTGGCGTTGGGGGATGTGGATGGTGACGGTTCCTTGGATGCCATGTTTGCCAACTACAACCAACCGGATCGGGTGTGTGTCGGTGACGGGTCGGGAGGGTTCTCCTGCACCGATGTGAGTTCTGATACCCATAACAGCCGTGGGGTGGCGTTGGGGGATGTGGATGGTGACGGTGACCTCGATGCGGTGCTCGCCAATTTCTTTGAGCGGAATGTGGCGTGCCTGTGGGAAGGTTCGGGGGGGTTCACCTGTGGCTATGTGAGTTCCGACACGAACGACAGCACCGGGGTGGCACTGGGGGATGTGGATGGTGACGGTGACCTCGATGCCGTGTTCGCCAACTACAACCAACCGGATCGGGTGTGTCTCGGGGACGGCCTGGGCGGGTTCTTCTGTGGCGATGTGAGTCCTGACACCGGCAACAGTCGTGGGGTGGCGTTGGGGGATGTGGATGGTGACGGTGACCTC